>NZ_JAPEHS010000177.1:0-699 GCF_028823565.1 Psychrobacter sp. A3 | reverse complement strand
TATCGTACGTGGCATCATAGCATAAATTTCGCCAAACTTCCCTTCTCTTGCACCGACTGACGCTCATAAAGTCATACAAACGCTCGGTTATCCGCCTATCTGGCCTCACGGCGATATCGGCGAAGGTGACTGCCCTAGCAGACTTAGGCACTTGGCAAGCGCTTATCATCAGTATGATGAGTAGAGACGGTATTATCTAGCTCAACCTCAGTGCGAAAACGGGTCAAACGTAGCGCGTTCATCAAGACAGAGATGGAGCTCAGCGCCATTGCCGCCGCGGCAATCATCGGGTTTAAAAACCCAAACGCTGCCAGCGGTATGCCCAGCGTATTATAAAGAAACGCAAAAAATAAGTTTTGCTTGATATTGCGCAGTGTGGCGTTAGCGATTTTTTGTGCCGCATCGATATGCATCAGCGACTCGCCCATCAAGCGAGCGGAGGCGCTATGCTGCGCGACATCAGTACCCTCAAACATGGCAAAGCTGGCATCGGCAGTGGCCATCGCTGGCGCATCATTGACGCCATCACCGACCATGGCCACTTTATGGCCAGCAGTTTGCAACAGCGCGATTTGACTGGCTTTATCCCGCGGGCTCATTTGGCCATATGCCTTGTCGATGCCCAGCTGGCTTGCCACGTGATCGACCACAGACTGCTTATCACCACTCATCAAGATGACATGGATGCCGCTCTCTTGT
>NZ_JAPEHS010000176.1:0-699 GCF_028823565.1 Psychrobacter sp. A3 | reverse complement strand
ACCTAAATAGCTTTCGGGGAGAACCAGCTATCACCGAGTTTGATTAGCCTTTCACCCCTATCCACAAGTCATCCCCTGGCTTTTCAACGACAGTGGGTTCGGTCCTCCGGTGCCTGTTACGGCACTTTCAACCTGCTCATGGATAGATCACTCGGTTTCGGGTCTATACCCTGCAACTAGACGCCCTATTAAGACTCGGTTTCCCTACGGCTCCCCTAAACGGTTAACCTTGCTACAGAATATAAGTCGCTGACCCATTATACAAAAGGTACGCGGTCACCCAACAAGTGGGCTCCCACTGCTTGTACGCACACGGTTTCAGGTTCTATTTCACTCCCCTCACAGGGGTTCTTTTCGCCTTTCCCTCACGGTACTGGTTCACTATCGGTCAGTCAGGAGTATTTAGCCTTGGAGGATGGTCCCCCCATCTTCAAACAGGATTTCTCGTGCCCCGCTCTACTTAATATGTTAACGCTAATGTTTCGAATACAGGACTATCACCTACTATGGTCAGCTTTCCCACGCTGTTCTTCTACATTAGCATTAATCGGCTTCTCCCCGTTCGCTCGCCGCTACTAGGGGAATCTCAATTGATGTCTATTCCTAAGGGTACTGAGATGTTTCACTTCCCCTCGTTCGCTTCTTGTACAAGTACAAGATACTTACCTTATGGTAAGTGGGTTTCCCCATTCAGAAATC
>NZ_JAPEHS010000175.1:0-717 GCF_028823565.1 Psychrobacter sp. A3 | reverse complement strand
ACGCCCCAACGGCTGCAGCAGACGACATCAAAGAGACAGATAACAAAATAGAAGAGGGCAAAGAAGAAGGCGAAAAAGTCTCTAAAGAGCATGCTAAAGAGCAGCAGTTATTGGGATAGAATAGGGTAGTAGGGTGGATTGGTTCTAGATAAGTCACGAGCCGCCAAACAAGGCGAGTGGGGCAGTAAGCGGGTGTACAAATGTAAGCATATGCTTACGCAAAATAAGGTCTTTAGCCTCTAGGCGCATCAAAGTGATTGCCCTACAATACAACCATCAACACAAGGAGAGGCAAGGATGCAGTGTTGAGGCAGTATCGATAAAAGCACAGGTCAGCCCGCTGTCTTATAGATGACTGTTTATGACTTAGGATAAGTCGACATGGAAGAAATAATAACAACAACATGAAGCGCCGTAAGCCCTGAACCAATCGCCCTAGGTTCGGGGCTTTTCTTTGTCTGCCATCTGGTATTTGTTTGCTGATCTTAGCCGCCATACCACCGAGGCGTTATACTCCTTAAATTCCATGCTACAAGAAACCAAACTGCTGACGAAGCCAAACTGCATAAAAAACAGACGACCATAAAAAAACCCTCATCAAAGTGATGAGGGTTTTGGCAAATGCCATAATTGAATTAAAAATAATTCAAATTTTTACAACTAAAATGTGGCTCTCCAACCTGGGCTCGAACCAGGGACACACGGATTAACAGTCCG
>NZ_JAPEHS010000174.1:0-733 GCF_028823565.1 Psychrobacter sp. A3 | reverse complement strand
CGGACTGTTAATCCGTGTGTCCCTGGTTCGAGCCCAGGTTGGAGAGCCATATACGAAAAACCTTCATCATTATTTGATGAAGGTTTTTTTATGGCCGCCATTTTTGGCTCAGACAATTCTCTTATGAAATCAGTGATATAAATACCGCTGCGGTGTTCATTTGGACGATTTTGTTGTATGGTAAGAGTAGTTTGCTTGGGTTCGTTTTGTCTGAATATTTTACTCCTACTCACTAAAAATAATGGTTTATTATGATACCTGCACGTGTAAAAAATAAGTTTTCTGACCATCCGCAAAAAATCATGCGCCCAGTCAGTATTCGGCTGTCTGAAGAGATGATCGCATTATTAGAGACCACCTCAAAAGAGCTGGGCTTTAAGCGTATTCAAGGACTGATTCGCCTATACATCCGTCAAGGGCTTGATCGTGATCATCAAGACTATACCCTAGCGCACGATGAAGTGTTTATCGAGTCTTTGCGCAAGCGCGGCGTCAGTCAACGCATCATCGATGAGGCCATCGTGGTGACTCACAATAACAACATCTCCCACCCCTTATCCGAGCTACAAAACGACGATTAGCAGAGATGATTAAAAAAGCCGATTCGATATACTGCCGACTATATATAGACAACAATATATAATCGACGACAATATGTAAGCGACGATACATAAGCGACAGTATAAAAAACCGCTTTCTTAATGATGAACTAGATAGGCTGCGTACCAAAAGA
>NZ_JAPEHS010000173.1:0-748 GCF_028823565.1 Psychrobacter sp. A3 | reverse complement strand
CCGCCTGCGCGCGCAGGTCGATTTTGCGTTTATTGACGGGGCCAATTGGCTGTCTCGATGGGGGTCGGCGCTGGCAACTGAGGTGCATTTACCAAGTGGGTTTGCGACATTAGATGAGAGTGAGCGCAAGGCGACAATCAAGCAGAGTATCCGTGAGCATTATCGGCAGTTTGATGGTCATTTACCTTACAATGGGGTGATTCAGGGCTATGAGCTGATGGTGCTGCAGCAAGATGAGGTCATCGAAAAAGTAGCCTATGGACTGCCAACCTCTAGCAGTGTGTAAGAATTTACTCAATAATCTTTAAATGTCGATCAATACCCCTTTGGACGCAGCTAGACAGTATCAAAAAAGGTCAATCGCGTCCTGATGGCTTTGAGCGCACGACCACCAAAAAAGTTGGTATTTTGGGTGCGTGCATGATGGGCGCGGGCATTGCTTATGTCACCGCAAAGCGGGCATCGAGGTGGTAATGCTCGATACCGATCACTGGATTGGCTCAGGCCAGTACGCACCCCAAGCAGTTTATCGGGCTGAATTTATATCCACCACGCGCACAGCAACCATCACAACAAGAGCTAATCGATCGCTTGATGTTTATTCAAGCCAATGAGTCGGCTAAATGCTATCAAGAAAATGTCGTGCGCTCTGTCGCGGATGCCAATATCGGTGCTATATTTGGTTGGGGTTTTGCGCCGCATCACGGTGGTACGCTCCAATTTATCAATGCCATGGGGCTAGAGGCGT
>NZ_JAPEHS010000172.1:0-756 GCF_028823565.1 Psychrobacter sp. A3 | reverse complement strand
CCAAAGAAGCCGCTGAGGCAGAAAAGAAAACAGCCGAAGCTGAGACTAAGAAAGCTCAGGACAAAGTTAAAACAGCAGAAGAAAAGGCCGCCGCCGCCATAAAAGCCGTTGCAGCTGCAAAAGCTGAGGCAGATAAAAAGATTGCAGCTCTAAAAGAAGCAACAGCCAGCCAAGTTGCTGTCGCTGAAAAAGAAGCGACAGCGGCAAAAGAAGCGCTTAAAACTGCAGAAGCACAAGCAATTGTAGCGGCAAAAGCAGCAGCGAAAGCGGCAGCTGATGCAGCAGCAGCAGCAGCTAAAGAAGCAACAGTCAAACTCGAAGCAGTCAAAAGTGCGTCAGAAAAAGAAATTACTGCTGCAAAAAAAGCAGCCGCAGATGCTCAGGCACGTGCTGATAAAGCAGTCAAAGACGCCGCTGATGCCCAAAAACGTGTAGAAGAAGCGGAGGCGATTGCTAAATCAGAGGCTGATAGAGCAGACTTAGAGGCTTTGCGAAAGGAACAGGCGATAAAGCAAGCTGAAGAAGCAAAAGCAGAGGCATTAAAGGCTAAGGATGAGGCAGTAAAAGCAAACAAAGAAGCAGCAGATTCTAAACAGTTAGCCGAAAAAGCTAAAGCGGACTTAGAAACTGCCGAAGCAGCCCTGGCTAAAGCTGAGAAAGACCTAGCAGAAGCGTTGGCAAGTGGAGGTAATCCTGAAGCCCTACAAGCAGAAGTAGATCGCCGCCAAGCGGCACTTGATGCAGCAAATGCGAAAG
>NZ_JAPEHS010000171.1:0-793 GCF_028823565.1 Psychrobacter sp. A3 | reverse complement strand
GCGCCATTACCTTCATAAACACCGCCTAGATACTGAGCATCTCCACCAAAGAATCCACCATCGGCTTTATAACCCTCTTTGCTACCTGAGAACTGGTTGCCTGCAATTGTGGCTTCTAAACCAATCTTCTTATCACCAAAATCTAGATCGCCTTTTAGATTTTTGGCGACAAAGTCAGCGGTAAAGACTGAGGTGCCAAATTGAATGTTTTTGTCTAAACCAGTCTCGCGGTAAGTAGCATCCCCTGTATAGCCGACTTTACCTTCGGTTGGCATGTTCTCAGCTTGAGTGGCATTACCAACGACAGCCACACCATTGACAGGTAATAGGCCAGCAGCGGCACCGTCAATATGAGCCACTCTTAAGTCATCACTAAAGTCTTTGTAGGTTGAGGTGTAGACAAGGTCCTGTTCACCCAGTGAAGCAGTAACCACTTTGGTGGTGTTTTCAAATGAGTTGAATCCACTAGATCCTGCTACTGCTGTATCATTGTCACCACTGACTTGAAGCGCTACAGGATCAGAGACTAATCCTCTAGAGGCGATATCTGCCCGTGCTTGTACTTGCGTCTCATCCGTAATGCCAAAGTCACGAGTCGTGGCTGTCAACATACCTTGATTTAGTCCAGTGGCATCGATACTGATATGCTGCACACCGGATTTAGCAGTTTCAGGTGCGTTTTTGATTTGAGAAGCAGCTAAGGCGTCGGCTGCTGCTTGAATGGCTTGCTGAGCGGCTGCAATTTGCGCTTCTGCTGCGGCTTGAGCATCGGCTTGTGCCTGCTGAGCGGCGG
>NZ_JAPEHS010000170.1:0-823 GCF_028823565.1 Psychrobacter sp. A3 | reverse complement strand
CCGCCGCTCAGCAGGCACAAGCCGCAGCGACTGCCGCAGCAGAAGCGCAAATTGCAGCTGCTCAGCAAGCAGCTCAGGATGCCAAAGATGCCCTAGCTGCCTCTCAAATCAAGAACGCTCCTGAAGTCGCTAAGTCTGGCGTTCAGTCATTGAACGTCAACGTTGCCCCGTTAAGCAAAGTCTATAACACCACGACACGTGACTTTGATTCAACCGATGATAGCGTCATTGCACGAGCAGATCTGGCTTCAGAATCAGAACCAGGTGCAGGTGATGGCCTACTAGGTAAACTATCTATCACCACCTCAGGTGAAGGCGACAAAGACGTTGCCGGATCAAACGGTTTTAAAGCGCATGATGACAATGCCGCGGTTAGTGCGCTAGGTCAAGAACTGCCTTTAACGTATGTTTCAACCTACAAAGACTTTGAAGATGACATGCGCATCGGTCACATTGATGGCAAAGCCGTCTTTAGCGGTGCAGAGCTACCTGTGAACGGGGTTGCCGTAGTCGGTAATGCCACTCAAGCTGAGAACATGCCAACCGAAGGTAGCGTAGGCTACACCGGTGATGCCACTTATCGTCAGCTTGGTATAGATAATGATATCGAATTTGGTAAATCAGTTTTTACCGCTGACTTTGTCGCCAAAAATGTGAAAGGCGACCTTACCTTTGATAAAGCGGGTAAGATTGGTCTGACAGCGGCTATTGATGGCAACCAGTTCTCAGGCACGGCGGCTGACAATGCTGGTTACAATACTGAAGGTGGATTCTTTGGTGGTGATGCCCAATACCTAGGCGGTGTCTACCAAGGCAATGGCGC
>NZ_JAPEHS010000169.1:0-834 GCF_028823565.1 Psychrobacter sp. A3 | reverse complement strand
CCGCCGATATCTTGCCTGAGATGGTCAAGCGCGCCAATGCAGGTGAAATCAAACCTGATCTAGTCACTGACCAAACCTCCGCTCATGACTTAATCAATGGCTACTTACCAAGTGGCTGGAGCGTTGATGAGTGGAAAGCAGCACAAGAAAACCCAGAGCAACACGCGGCGTTGAGTAAAGCTGCCGCTGCTTCTTGTGCCGTACACGTACAGGCCATGCTGGATCTACAAGACATGGGTATCCCTGCCACTGATTATGGCAATAACATCCGCCAAGTGGCCTTTGATGAAGGAGTAAAAGACGCCTTTAATTTCCCAGGTTTTGTCCCCGCTTATGTACGACCACTGTTTTGTCAAGGTAAAGGGCCGTTTCGCTGGGTGGCGCTATCAGGCGACCCAGAAGATATCTACAAAACTGATCAAAAAATCAAAGAGTTGTTCCCTGAAAACACCCATGTGCATCGCTGGCTGGATATGGCAAAAGAGCGTATTCAGTTTCAAGGTCTGCCAGCCCGCATTTGCTGGTTAGGTCTGGGCGAGCGTGATAAAGCAGGCTTGGCATTTAACGAGATGGTCAAAAACGGTGAGCTCAAAGGCCCCATCGTCATCGGCCGTGACCATTTAGATACTGGCTCTGTCGCCAGCCCGAACCGTGAAACTGAAAGCATGAAAGACGGCTCAGACGCGGTGTCGGATTGGGCGCTATTAAATGGTATGCTCAATGTCGCAGGCGGCGCCACTTGGGTATCATTGCATCATGGCGGCGGCGTGGGCATGGGTTACTCGCAGCACTCTGGCATGGTCATCGTCGCCGATGGTACAGAGAGCGCAGCCA
>NZ_JAPEHS010000016.1:0-39360 GCF_028823565.1 Psychrobacter sp. A3 | reverse complement strand
GTTTAAATCCATAACAGTTTTACATTCAGCTAACTATATCTAAATGGGCTAAAAATGGCCAAATTTTGCCAAACATCGTCAAATAGCGGGTTTATATCCCGATATTAATGGCGCTATTTTCCTTGTTTGACCGCAATGTTTGACCGCAATTTATCCCATTTTTATCCCCATTTTTGAAACGAAGACACACCCTAGTGCTGCGCGGTCCAGTCCAGCATCGCATCGAGTACGGGTCTTGCCGTATAAGCATTGAGCGCTTGCTCGCTATTGATGATACCCACGACCACATAGTCTTGCCCCGATAGGCCTTTGACATAGCCTGCCATAGAGGTGACGTTATTGAGCGTACCTGTCTTAATCCAAGCGCGACCAATGGCGGCTGACTCAGGCAAGCGGGCACTGTGCGCGCTAATGGTACCACTGACACCAGCGATGCCGAGCGAGTTGACATAAGCGTCAAAACTTGGGTGATCGTAGGCATAGATTAGCAGCTCGTTTAGGTTGGCCGCGGTGATCGTGCAGTCACGGCACAAGCCTGAGCCGTTGGTCAGATACGGCGCAGGCGTGTCTAGATGGTGTTGCCACCACTGGCTGATGGTCTGTAGGGCTACCGGATAGTTAGTGGTTGCAGGTTTGCCAAACTGATAAAGACTCGTCTTGTTGCCTCCTGCTTTTTCTTGTCCTTTTGGCTTGCTAACGGCAGTTTGAGTGGGTGTAGCAGTGTCAGCCGCGGTCGTCTTAGTATCAGATGGCGGGGCATAAGCGGCAATGGATAATGCCACTTGCTCAGTCATGACGTTGTTTGAAAAATGGTTGATGTCGTGGATTTGCTGAGCCAAGTTTAACGACGGATAGCTGACCTGTGGCAGCGGTGACATCGGTAGCGCACGCAAACCTGTTTTTGGCTGTTTATGAGATGACGTATTATAAGGCGTCTCGCGGCTGAGCACATCGCCTGTCAGGGTATTGCCCAGTGCTTGCCATTTGGCCTTAATGACCCGCGCGGCAAAGTCTTTGGCATCAGGATAAGCCACATAAAATGCGTGCTCTTGGCAGCTATTTGGTAAGTTTTGATGAAACACCAGCTGGCTGGCTTGCCATACTGGCGCAAGGCTATAGCGCGCCTGTCCACAGCTCGCTGAGCGAGTGGCTATGGTGGTGGGCAATTGATAATCGGCCAGCTGCGGTGTGTAGGTGAGTCGCGCGTGGTCAGTGTCCAGCGGATAGCTTTTGATACCGATGGTACTAAAATTGACCAAAAAACCATCAGGACTTGCGTTATAAGGACGCAATGGCGCGTTGTCAAAGGCCGCAGGGTCTTTGCCTACCTTATCAAACACTGCGCTGTCGACGATGATATCCCCGTCGATATGATGAATACCGGAGGCTTGCACGTGATAGAGCAGTTGCTGTAGGCGCTCATGCGTCATTTTTGGGTCGCCGCTGCCTTGTAGCACCAAGTCGCCATACAGGCGCTCGCCGATGATCACGCCAGTATGATAGACGCGGGTATGCCAGACAAAATCCACCCCAAGTGTATCTAGCGCGATAAAGCTCGGCACCAGCTTCATGGTGCTGGCAGGGGTGCGCGCTACCTGAGCTTGATGACTCAGTAAGGGTGAAAAAGATATCTTGGTCGTTGTATGTGCGGTGCTTTTTTGCTCGACATCCGCGCCGTCATTTACGCTACTATCGTCGGTGCTACTGTCTTGGCTTGTTTGCATTTTAGCGTTTGGCCATTTGGCCTCTGACGGTAGGGTGGGAATGCTCTCTAAGCTTTGATAAGTAGAAGGGTCGTCGGTATAAGCGTGTAGCTGCCGCTCATGCTTTTGGATGGTTTGTTTTTCTATCGTCACAAGCGTGCTTTGATAACTGGCAGCGTTGTTTGAGCGCTCTGCTGGATGCTGGCTGTCGGTGACTTTGATAGGCGCTGGTAAGCGACTGGCGTTTTTGTCGCCCACTGGCGTGATGACGATACTGATGTCGGCGGCGTTCAAATCTGCACGTGACAAGGCGGTTTGGATGGCCTCTGGTAGCGCCGCTTGGGCAACAAGCGGTGCCGCCAGCGCAGTGGCCCATAATGCTTGTCTGACCAAGTGCGTGACCAAGCGTTTGCCAAGTCGATGCGTTAGTCGGTGCCTTGGTCGTAACGGCGCAACCGCAGCGTGCGGCGGCGTATCAAAGGCAGAAGGCTTGTCATGATAATGGGGGGTAGAAGTGGATTGCATGAGTATCGTTCATCAGGTGGCAAAAATAGCCTATGGTATCATGAGTTCCGCTTGCCGCGTAGATGGGGCGTATTGATTATCAAGGGAATGTATCAGTCTAGCGCACATGCAAAAACGCCATGGCGGTCATGGTGGCATCATTATAGGCGTCATGAGCACCCAAATCAGGAATCTGATAATGCGCTAAGATGTTGGTCAGCTGCTGCGCTTGGCTGGAGAGCCCTTGGGTTTGACCACTCAGACGCCGACTGTATAAGTGCCGAATATCGATGATTTTATTGGGCAAGGTGGTGCCCATGTAGTCTTTTACTAATGGGTTTAAAAACCCCACATCGATCTGCGGACAAAACCCCACAATCGGACGGTTGCCGATAAAGGGCAGTAGCCGCGCCAGCATCTCATCATAGCTCATACCATGCTCGACATCAGCGGTACGTAGACCATGGATTACGATGGTGTCGCGGTCAGGCATGACGGGCGGGCGACAGACCAGATGGATGCCATTGCCCGTATCGATGCTAGAGCCATCGATATGAATCGCGGCCACCGATAGTAGGTGGTGCTTTTTGGGGTTTAGCCCCGTCATCTCACAGTCGAGCGCCACCCACCGCTCAGTGGCAGGTTGATCAAACATCGCCGCCAGCTCAGGCCGCTGCAGCTGCATTTTTTGCCATTTGCATGATAGTTGGGTCAGCCAGCTCATATTCTGTATTCTCTCTTTGCTGCTTTGCGCCGCTCTAGGCGATCTCTAATTGATAATGCTGCCGCAGCTGGTTTTTAAAGCTTTTGACAACAGCCAAACACTCTTTTAATAAATCACGCTCAAGCGCGGTCAGCGTCATGGGGTTGACCTGCCGTGCGTGTTTGTCATCGGTCGAGAGCGCAACAGAGAGTCGCTGCGCCATAAAAAACTCCAGCGCTTCTAACAGCGTGTCAGCCCGCTCTTGGGTCAGTGCGCCCACCTCGACCAAGGCTTTTAGGCGGTTTTTACTGCTAGGGACGGCCAAGATGTCATTTTCTAGAGCGAGGGCGCGAATACCATGTACTAACGGAAAAATCCCTGCTTTTTTTAGATCGATATCTTGCGAGGCGCTTTTACCTGCTAATAATGGCACAAACTTTTGCCACCATTGATGGACATCGCCAAACTGTAGCGCTGCCCGCGCAAACTGGCGCACAAACATAGGGTCTGAGCGTCGATGCGCGGCCTTGAGGTGCTGACGAACGTGCTGCAAGAGCGTCTCATCACCGCAGACGTATTCGCCATCGAGAATGGCAGACAAATAGATGGCGTGCATGGGATCGGTGTTTTTAAACCATGAGCTGATTTGGGCATTAAACTGTTGTAATGGTTGTCGCCATATCGGGTTGGTCATCATGATATTGCCGTCGCACAGCGGATAGCCAAGTTGCGCCAGCTGCTCATTAAAGCGCGCAGCAAACTGCGGTAGATCCGGATGAGTATAGCCATCACGGATGATCAGTGCATTGTCTTGGTCGGTGCGCATGATTTGCTCGCCGCGACCCTCGGAGCCCATGACGATAAGACAGGTGTGGCTCATCACCTCATCAGGAACGAGCAGCTGCCACAGCTTGGTAAATACCTGAGCGTTCAAGGTCTGTACCATGCGGCTGATGTTACCGATTTTTACCCCGTTCTGGTGCTGGGCGCGGATATAGCGTCCTATCCTCTCGACGGCCGTGTCCAAACTGCTAAAATCTTGGGCTTGCTCGATTTGAATACTGATGAGCTGTGAGTGGTGGCTGATGTGCGCGAGCATGTCGCTTTGACCAAGCACACCTGCTACCGCACCATGGTGATCGATGACCGGCAAGCGATGAATACGGTAGCGCGTCATGGTCAGCAGCGCATCACCGATCTCATCGCTCGCCTTGATGGTACGTACGTTAAAGTTAGCATAACGCTGGCATGGCGTGGTGGTAGGATCTCTCTGCTCACTGACCGCGCGGCAAATATCGGTATCGGTCAAGATGCCCAATGTCTCATCGATGCCATGTTGCGCGTTTGCTATGGCTAGTCGATGCGTCGGTGCTCGCACCAGTACGTGCTTTAACCCAGCATCTGTCATCGTGCGCGCCGCTTCATGTAAGCTGGTATCAGCATCGACGATATGTACAGGCAGTAAACGAACAGCGATGACCGGCTGCAGCATGATCTGCTGTACTTCTTGCTGGTCATCGTAGGCGGCATGGACAGCAGATTTACGATTGCGGCGCTGCTGCAGGGCTTTTAGACGCTCAGGCAGTTTGTCAGAGAGCATTTGCCGTACCAGATGATTTTGTGCGCTGATTTTATCGACCGCTGCACCCTTAACTTGTAGCAGTAACGTGTCTTCGGTGGCGCGAAACTGATAACGCTGTCTGTCTTCGTCCGTCAGCTGTGCGTCTGAGGCGGCTGATAGCTGCGGCGCATTAGAAGACTCAGGCAAGCGGCGGCTGTCAAACCAGTCGTTGTTATTGGGCTCATCTGAGTGATTGCTACCCAAGTAGGCCGCGACAAAATGACCGGCCAATAACTGCTCAATCTGGCCTTTAATGACCACATATAAGTATGACATCTCGTCTGCAGGTAGGCTTTCGTCTTTGGCAAGGTAGCGGATTTTGGTGTGTTTTCTGATGCTTTGGCGCTCAGCCAAGCTCAGCACATCAAAAGGCGGCTGGGTAAAATCAAGATGGGGCATGGCATCATCCTTGATGGCATCGTTGCGACAGTCTATTTTACTATAGCACTATTTAACCAAAAAACCTTTAATAACCAGCATCCTATCATGGTTATTAAAGGGTGTTGATGGCTATAAAAACAGCCGCTCTGTGTATCACTCAGGCTAAAGAGAATGGGGCTGCTTGCCGGTTTTACACCTCAAGCAACGCCCGAATACGGCGGATGGCTTCGCGGCTTTCCTCTACACTGGCCACCAGCGCGATACGCACATACCCTTGCCCGGGGTTGTGTCCAGCGACCTCACGCGACAGATAGCGCCCTGCTAAGGCATGGATATTGGCCTGCTCATACAGCGCTTTGACAAAGACTTCATCATCGCCATCGAACTGCTCAGGGACTTTGACCCAAAAGTAAAAGCCAGCCTCAGGCATACGTAGCGATAATACATCGCCAAGCTCTGCCATCCATAGCGCAAATTTTTCTTGATACAGCGCGCGGTTGTGCGCCACGTGTTTTTCGTCTTGCCACGCGGCGATAGAGGCCAGCTGATGCGGTATTGGCATCGCACAGCCTTGATAGGTGCGATATTGCAAATAGGCCTGCAAAACCTCAGCGTCGCCAGCGACAAACCCTGAGCGTAAGCCCGGTAGGTTGGAGCGCTTGGATAACGAGTGAAAGACGATACTGTTTTTAAAGTCATGTCGACCGAGCGCGGCGCACGCTTGTAGCAGGCCTATCGGTGCTGTATCAAAATACAGCTCGCTATAGCACTCGTCGCTGGCAATGATAAACCCATACTGATCTGACAAGCGCAGCAGATATTCCCAATCCTCCATCGTCATCACCGAGCCTGTCGGGTTGTTGGGGCTACAGACAAAAAGTAGCTGCGTGCGCGCCCACACATCTGTTGGCACTGCCCGATAGTTACCCTTAAAATCATTATCCGCAGTACAAGGCACAAAATACGGCGTCGCCTGCGCCAATATCGCCGCACCCTCATAGATCTGATAAAACGGATTGGGCATGATGACAGTCGGGGGTGCGCCAGTTGCCGGTTGTGCGTCATCACACTGATGATCGATGACCGCTTGTACAATGCTAAAAATCGCTTCACGCGTACCCATCACAGGGAGCACTTGGGTGCGAGGATCGACATGATGCAAAAAGAACCGCCCCTCCAACCAATGCGCGATGGTCTGACGAAGCTCAAACAGACCATTGGTAGTCGGATAAAGGCTTATTTTGTCCAAGTTTTCGTGTAATGCGTCCAAGACGAAGCTCGGTGGCTGATGTTTTGGCTCACCGATACCTAGCTTTATCGCACTGTAACGGGGGTCTGGTGTGCTATCGGCCAACAAAGCAGCCATCTTGGCAAAAGGATACGGATGCAGGTGTGTTAAGTTGTGATTCATAGGTAGGGTAACTATAATAGACAATTAATAATAAAGTTATAAAAAAAAATTACATTTGGGCAGTGTAGCACTTCTTATATTTTTTGTCTTTTGCTTCTCTTGTCTATAAAGACGCATTTATTGATAACTTTTCATAATAAAAAATAGCGGTCGGCGCGATATGTTGGCTGATAGTAAGGGTAATTTGATATGTCTAGTGTCCTAAATAATGACCAACTTCACGCTAAAGATATCAACAATGACGTTGATAATAGTGTAACGCGTGTCAAATTATACGAGCTGCTACAAGAGCGCGAGCAGTGCTGGTGGCAGACGCGTCAGAATTTGATTAACCTAAAAGAGCGGCAGGTGTTTTGGTATGGCGAAAACAGCCTGATGATGTGGCTGATGTGGCAGCTGGTCAGCTATGTGCTGGTGGCTATGACGCTAATGCTGCTGAGCCGATTTTTAGACTTCTCGCTACCGCTCTGGCAGTATGTGGGGTTGTTTGTCATTCAGACGGCGATATTTATCGTCATCTTGATGAGTAAGGGGCGACTCGCCAACAAGCTGCAACAAAAAATCGATAATGATGAGCTGCTCCGCGAGCAGGCACTCAACGAGATGGCAATACTGGCAGAAGACTGTTTGTACCCTGATGTGCATGCCAAGTCGCCTATTTCGTTAGAGCAAATGTATGAGGCGTTAGATGGGCGCTTTCATTTAGCCAGCTTACAATGCTTGCTACAAAAAGAAGTCGATGCGGGGCGCTTGATATTGACACAGACGCAAGTGGAGGCGGAGGTTTTGCCACTAGAGCTGGCCGATGATGAGCTAAAAGAGCATGCTCGTGAGATGGTATATAAAAGCACCTTATAAGTGACGCTATAGCGATAAGCCCCATCAATGTATTATCAATGATGGGGCTTGTTTTTACAGAACAGTAGCGAGGTTTACGATAGGTTTTAGGCTGGCCACTTTATCCTCTACTCGTGTCTTTTGGAGCTGTCAGGCTGGCAAGCAGCGCAGCTTTTAAGGCGCTTAGCCTATCAGCGGACAGCGGCTCATCGTTTTGATCACTGATATAAAACATATCTTCTGCGCGCTCGCCTAACGTGGTAATACGAGCAGCGTGTACTTCTATTTTTTCTTGCAAAAACACTTGTCCAACGCGCGCCAGCAGCCCTGGCTGATCTAAAGTCTCTAGGCTCATGATATGCTGATCTGAGGCGTCATTAAACTCAAAGCTAATCTCTGTTTTTACCTCAAAATGGCGCAGCTGCCGAGGGATGCGTTTATGCACCAGCTTTGGTAAGGCAGGGGCTTTGAAAGCGTCAATCAGTCGCTGCTTGAGCTCTTGCTGGCTGTCTTCATCGACCAGTAACGTACCACTCGGATCGAGCAGCACATAGGAGTCCAAGGCAAAGTCGCGAGTGGCGGTGATGATGCGCGCATCGAGCACATCTAGGTTCATCTGATCAAAGACGGCCATGGTCACAGCAAACAGATTCATCTGATCTTGGGTGTAGACAAAGACCTGAACGGCATCAAGCGCCAGCTCACGATGCTCGCGCAATACCACCAGTGGCGGGCTATCGGCATTAGATGCCAGACCGATAGGCGGATGGTTTAGGATGGCTTCGGTGTGCCAAAAGATATCCTCTGGTATCTCGCGCAAAAAGTACTCATCGCCCAGATCGTCCCAAAGACGTAACACTTCCTCGCGGTTCATATGCTGATTGTCGACATTGTCGAGCATCTTTAGCGCTTGTTTACGCGTGGCGCTGATCATATCTTGGCGGTTGGTCGGCGCGTCGATATCGGCGCGTAGGATACGGCGTGTCTGCGAGTAGAGCTGTTTCATCAGGGTCGCCCGCCAGCTGTTCCAGAGCTGCGGATTGGTGGCGTTCATGTCGGCGACAGTCAGGACATATAAGTGATTGAGGTGGGTGACATTGCCGACCAAATCCGCAAACACTGTGACCACCTCTGGGTCTGAGATGTCCTTTTTTTGGGCGGTCATCGACATCAGTAAATGGTGACGGGTTAGCCAGCCGACCAGATGCGCGTCGGCTTTGCTCATACCGTGCGCCAAACAAAACTCAATCGCTTCTGTCTCACCCAGCAGGCTATGGTCGCCGCCGCGGCCCTTGGCGATATCATGAAACATCGCTGCCAGTACCAATATCTCTTTGCGCTCAATACGCTGAAAGATCGCACTGACCAAAGGAAAGTCTTCAAAAAACCGCGGATCGGTAAAGCGGTGCAAAATACGAATCAAAAACAACGTATGGGCATCGACCGTATAGCGGTGAAATAGATCATACTGCATCAGTCCGGTGACTTGCGCAAAGGCTGGAATGTAATTCCCCAATACCCCATAGCGATTCATGGTGCGCAAACGATGGAACAGATAGTTTTGCTCTTTTAGATTAGATAAAAATAAAGCTTTGTGAACGGGGTTGTCGCGATAAATCTGATCGATGCCGCGTGCTGCAATTTTTAGCGCCCGTAGCGTATGGGTACGAACCTTGTCGATACCGTGCTGACCCATTAATAAGAACATCTCTAAAATAGATTCAGGATGCTGAGCAAAAACCCGATGGTGCGCTATAGCAATATGATCACCAACACGGTTGAATCTTGCATTGATCGGCTGCTTTTTGGGGCGCTCATCATCAGGCAGGTTGGGCTCTATGATGGTCTCATAGTAGTGATTGGTCAGCATCTCAGACAGCGTTGATATTTGCATGGCACAGCGATAGTAATCACGCATAAAGCGTTCAACAGCCGCATTTGGCTGATCGTCTGGCTGAGTCTCATAACCCATTAATTGGGCAATCTCACGCTGATAATCAAACAACAGCTTGTTTTCGTTACGTCCGGTCAGCACATGCAGATAATGCCGTATCTGCCATAGATAGCCTTCTGCAAAGCTGAGCTCATCGAACTCTTTTTCTGTCAAAAAGTTTTGTTGCACCAAGTCATACAGCTTACCCACACGAAAATAGCGTTTGGTCACCCAGCCGATGATATGAATGTCACGTAATCCCCCAGGCGCCGTTTTGATATTGGGCTCCAGATTATACTCAGTTGCATTATGTTGTAGATAACGGGCCTTAGACTCTTCCATTTTTACATCAAAAAAGGCACGAGGAGACCACTGCTTGTTAACGATTTGGATGGGCATATCTCGCAGTGCTTCGTTGCCGATTAACAATCGAGCTTCGAGCTGGGCACTGGCTATCGTATGGTCAAGTGCAGCTTCTAACGCATCGTTGACGCTACGCACAGATAGCGCAGGCTCCAGCCCGATATCCCACAGCAATGCGACCAATTTATCAATCTTACCACTGGCATCAGCGCCGATTTCGTCAGGAGATAACAGCAGGATATCAATATCTGAATAAAGCGACAGCTCACCGCGTCCATAGCCACCTGTCGCAAACAGGGCCAAGTCCGTCTTATCTAGCTCAAACCAATAAAACAAAGCAATCAGCAGCTCATCAATCGCCTCGCTACGCGCGCCAACCAGCTGACGAATATTGACACCGCGCTCAAGGGCACGGCTGATATCCTCATTGATTTGGCTCAGCCATTCAGGAATACCCAACAAAGCAGGCTCTGAGGTGCTATCGGCGCTGGCGCTTGCTGGCAGCGCGTCGGTAGTCACTGATTGCTTGGAAAATAGGGGTAAGGGTGTCAAATCGATAGAGGTGACATCGCAATTAAACATGAGGATATCCAATTAATAGGGTAAAAAAATTGTTGATACCAAAAGTATCGCAATTATAGTCCAAAAAAAAGACCGCCTAGGCGATCTTTTCTTGTCTTACTGGGTCAAAAAGCTCAGGTCTTCTTCAGGGCGCGTGGTAAACACTTCACAGCCATTGTCGGTCACGACCATCGTATGCTCCCACTGAGCAGATAACTTACGGTCTTTGGTAATCGCCGTCCATTCATCAGGTAAAATCTTGGTCTGCCATGCGCCTTGGTTGATCATTGGCTCAATGGTAAAGGTCATGCCCGTCTTTAGCTCAAAGCCTGTGCCTTTTTTGCCGTAGTGCATCACTTGTGGCTCGTGATGGAATTCATCACTGATGCCATGACCACAAAACTCACGGACGATACTAAAACGCTCAGGCTCAACCACTTCTTGAATCGCGGCACCAATATCACCAAGACGCGCGCCATTTTTGACGACACTCATGCCAGCATATAGCGCGTCTTGTGCGACTTTGCAGATACGCTGCGCCATGATAGAGCCGTTACCGACGATCCACATCTTTGAGGTGTCACCGTAGTAGCCGTCCTTGATCACGGTCACATCGATGTTGATGATATCGCCATCTTTGAGTAGCTTGCTTTCGGTTGGGATGCCGTGACAGACCACGTGGTTGACGGATGTACAAATCGATTTTGGAAAACCGTTGTAATTCAGCGGAGCAGGAATGGCTTTTTGCACATTGACTATATAGTCATGAGCGATTTGGTTGAGGGCTTCGGTACTGACGCCGACCTTGACATGCTCGTCGAGCATGACAAGGACATCACTGGCGAGTTTGCCGGCCACACGCATTTTTTCTATGGCCTCTGGGGACTGGATAAGGGATTTTTTAGTCATCATCTTGTGTCTTATAATTATGAGGTTAATGTAGGGAGATTATACCATAAATGGACCGATGGCAGTTTTATGATAAGTAATATTAAATCTATCATTATTATTGACAATAGTTGCTTTACAGCATCATTTGAGCATTTATGACCCTCCAGTCACGATAATATATTCATATTTTGACAATTTAGTTGAATCTTGTAAAAGATAGAAGTAATGTAATTTTGCATGCTAAAGGGATTAGCAGCAGTCTTTGCCGACGTTATGAGGTAAAGGCACTCACCATTAATGATAACAAGGATGTTGTTATGACGCTCTCCTCGTACGTTCGTGCTGCGCTCACGCCGCGCACTTTTTTACCAATACTGGGCTCTATCAGTACTGGCGTTTTATTAATGACCATGCAAACCACCTCAGCGCAAGCGGCAGGGCAGTACTATAATTGTGCCAACGCCAATGGCTGCACGCTAGTCGATAGCAAGTACTTTACCTCCAGTTATACCAAAACTCAGTATCCAGTGGTCATGGCTCATGGGCTTGGCGGTTTTACCAAGATGTTTGGGGTCTTAGATTATTTCAACGGGATTCCTAGTGAGCTAATGAAAGGTGGATCAGAGGTGTACACCACCAAAACATCAGCGGTGAATAATAGTGAAGTCCGCGGCGAGCAGCTATTACAGCAAATCAAAACCATCACTGCCATTTCAGGCGATCCAAAAGTCAATTTGTTTGGGCACAGTCAAGGCGGTATAGACATCCGCTATGTCGCTGGCGTTGCACCAAAATACGTCGCCTCGGTCACCGCCGTATCAAGCCCAGAGCAAGGCTCAAAAACAGCCGATTTTGTCAAAAATGTCCTTGAACCAAACAATGACACAGGTGAGCCATCCAACGTCACGACACAGCTGGTATCAGGGGTGTTTAATTTGATTGGCGGCTTTACAGATGTGGGATCAGGCATCAGCTTCAAAGAGATACAAGCGCAAGATGGCTGGCAAGCACTCATGGCGCTATCAACCGATGGTGCGGCCAAATTCAATGCCAAATTCCCCGCAGCAATGCCAACAAGTTACTGTGGTCAGCCAACCAGTACCTCTGCAAACGGTATCAAATATTACTCATTTAGTGGGGTAGGACAAGTCGTGAGAGCCCTTGACCCTAGTGATTATCTGCTTGCAGCAACAAGCGTACCGTTTTTATTTGATGCCAATGATGGTCTGGTCTCTGCCTGCTCAAGCCGACTTGGGTATGTAATTCGTGACAACTACATCATGAACCATCTAGATTCAGCCGATCAGGTACTAGGTCTGACAGCATGGGGCGAGTCTAAGCCCAAGTCCATTTATCGTACTCAGGTCAATCGCCTAAAAAACGCCAATCTCTAACCCCAATGACCATCTATTTAATGACGATCTATTTAATGGTTGCCTAAGAACTCGTATCTATGTCAAAACATCGCCGCCCCGCTTATCTACCGATTGTTATAGTCGCTGTGGTCATCATAGTCATCGCGGTGGCGGTGATTGTGTGGTTTAAGCCAGATAATAAACCGATGGCGACTCAGCAGTCGCTATCTGCTTCACCCACTGATAAGTCTGAGAGTACGTTGTCCACTGCACTAAATAGTGAGCAAACAGAACAAACCGCTTCAGCCCAGAACCAGTCTGCATTTGTCACTGGGTTAGAGCGTTTGCCGCGCTCATTAAGAGACACGCAAGTGGACGGCGAAATCATCATCAATGAAAACAAGCAGTTGGTCGTCACGGAAGGCTTACGGCGTTTATTCGATTATTTTTTATCAGCAATAGGAGAGGAGGACGAAGCCGTTATTTTTGCGCGTGTCGAGCGTTATATTCGCCATCACACGCCAGAGCCAGCTGCCAGCCAAGCGGTCGCTATCTTTGGCAACTATGTGGCGTATCTCAAAGCGCTGCCTGATATAGAAAAACGCTATGGCAATCTGCAATTACAAGCGAGCAAAAGCGGTGAGCTGGATTTGAATGCCATTGCTCAGCAAAAGCAAGAGGTAGCAAGTTTACGTCAGCAGTATTTTGACAAAACCACCATCGAAGCCTTCTTTGATGCAGAAGATAACTACGATAACTATAGTATGGAGATGGTCAGAATCAACCAAAATCAGCAAATGAGCGAAGCACAGAAGCAAGCTGCTAGACAAGATTATGTGAGCCGTCTACCAGATGGTGCGATCAAAACCAATATCCTGCAGCAAGCCAATCTTAATGAGCTTATGAGCCGTACTGAGCGGATGAAAGCAGCAGGTGCCAGTCCTGAAGCACTATACAATATGCGTCGAGAGCTAGTGGGCGCACCAGCGGCAGAGAGACTGGCACAAGTCGATCAAGAAGATGCCAATTTTGACCAGCGCTTTACTCAGTATGAAGCACAAAAGGCGCAGCTATTGAGTCAAAGTGCCGATCCAGCAGCGGCGCAAAGTCAGATCGAGCAGCTTGAGCAGCAACTGTTTGATGACGCTGAGCGCAAGCGTCTGTCTGGCTATGCTGCGCTGCAAAAAACAAAGACTCAATAGACGCACTTTATTAACCTTGAATAACTTACCGTAATGTAAGGGACAGGTATGCTAAAAGTGTGGATAAGCAAAGGCGCATGGGAAGGGTACGTTCCAATAGCTGTGGCTTTAACACAACGATAGTAATACTTCGCTACTGAAAAGCCAAACATTACTGGTACAGATGTGATCTAAAATAGTGGTACATACGCTTATCAAGACTGACGTTGTATCTACCGTTTTGATAAGTGATATCAGTCATCAGATGCGATAGTTGCACGATAAAAACACCTCACTATTTAGTGGGGTGTTTTGGTTTGAGAGAAATATCACCAGCCAAAATCATCAAAAGTTATCGCGCTTTTGGTGAGTTGGTGCGTTGGATGACTGGAGCTTACCTTCAATTGCCAACATTGTCGCGATTGTATCGGGCAACAAATATCTGCCAAGTAATAACTCAATTAATAATGACAGCAGGCGCTGGGTGAGACACTATATGCGACTGCTCAAGATCATTTATAGCAATAAAAAAATTTTGATTGGGTCTTTAGCAGTTGCCCTAAGCGCAAGCTTAAGACGCGATAAACTTGCTGAATTCAATAGAAGGAATAAGTATGAAAAATATGACAAAAATGATAATGGGTGCCACCTTTGTTATAGGTGCGCTTACTGCTGGTTGCCAGACAACGGCTACCTTGCCAGCGCCAGTCAGTCAGCCAGTGACCGAAACGGCGCTCCAAGCGCACAACTGGCAGCTGGTTGATGCCAAACGTATGAATGGTGAGCGAGTAACCGCACTATTTTTTGATCCAGCCAAGCCGCTCACTTTGAGCTTTATGAATGATAACGGTAGAAACTACGTCGCATTTATGAATACCTGCAACAACATGAGCGCAGGTTACAGTGTCGTCAATGGTAATGTGCAGATCAAAAATGGCATCAGTACAATGATGGCCTGTCCTGAACCGCAAGCCAGCTTCGATACAGCAGCAGTCGCCACGGTACAAGGCAAGTATAGCCTCAGCAAAAACGCCAAAAAAGTGCCAATCTTAACCATCAAAAATGACAATCAAGTGGCTTACTTTAAAGCTGTGTCTAAATAAGCTAACGATGTATAAGAGCAATATAAACACTCTGTTTAGATTTGATAAGGCCTCACTCATATGTGGGGCCTTTTTTTATCCGAAGTTTGTCGAATTTTGCGCTACACTAGCGTAAAGCTGCTGTTATGCCTTATAGATTTCACTGGATACTACTTTATGTTTAAAACCATTATGTCGAAACCAACCACGAATAACATCATGATAAAAGGGGTGACGACGATCGCTATACTGGCAGCTCTCACTGGCTGTCAGACATTGCCTAGCACTGAAATCAAAAAGCCGAACAATATAGTAGTGGATAGTAACCCGTTAACTGCTGCTATGCCTGCCATTGATCGTCAAGGACACATTGCTTACGTAGAAGAGCAAGGGGTAGGAAGCGCCAAAGTATCGACACTCTATAGTATCCGTCCTGATGGCAGTGATCGTCAGCGCATTGATCAGATCACAGGTTATATCTACGCCCCAGCGTGGTCAGCGGATGGTCAACAGCTCGCCTATAGCAAACAAGCGCCAAACCAGCACCCAAATATCTATATCCATGACCGTAACCGCGATACGCATAACCTAGTGGTCAATGCGCAAGGGAGCAATCTGTCTGCCTCGTTTTCACCAGATGGCCATCATCTGCTCTATAGCTCAACGGTCGGCGGCAATGCTGATATTTATAAGATGCGTCTAAGCGATGGGAAAACTGAGCAATTAACGACACTACCGAGCACTGAGGTACAGCCCAGCTATGCCGCTGACGGCAAAAGCTTTGTCTATACCAGTGACAAAGTCCGTGCAGGTCGTCCCCGTATTTATCGCTATCACTTCGCGACTGGTACAGCCGTACCTGTACCGACAAATGGTTATGTCGCCAGTCCTCAGCTCAGTGTAGATGGTCAGCGTATGGCTTATCTCAATGGTCGCAAGGCTGCTGTCATGACGCTGGCGACTGGACACGTGATCAATCTGGCAGAGACTGGTCTCGATGAGCCGGCTCGTCTATCTCCTTCTGGCAAGTATGCAGTCTATCCAACGCGTCATTCAAAAATCAGCGGGCAAGTAGGCGGTCAAAGTGTTAGAAGCCAAAAAGGTGGAGATTTGGTGATTCATTCGCTCTCAGGAAATATGAGCTATGCTATCAATAGTCAAAATGGTGGGGTCGTACGCTCACCGATATGGGGCCGCTGATTGACACAGCTATATATTATGTAATGAAATGTATATATAATCATTAACAAAGAAACATAAGTTGATTCTAAAAATATAAATATAACGGCATTAAGTCGAGCAAAAGTCATTCATGTCATACCAAATTATGTAATTGGGTCATTAAGATACTAGATTAAGTAGGCAAAGGGAGAGGAGATGTCATGCAAGAGGCTTTTTTAGTATTTATTACTAATATCAGTTTATATCCCACGATTGTTTTTACGGCGCTTGTGATGTTTGTGACCTTGTATTGGGTCGTCTCTTTGCTTGGTCTGGCAGATATGGATAGCGTCGATCTTGGGGATTTAGGTGGTGATGCAGATGTCTCAAACCTATCTTCAACGGGGTTTTTTACCGGTCTCATGCTCAAGTTTGGCCTTTATGGCGTGCCGCTTATTATTATCTTAACCCTTATCAGCCTTATCGGCTGGCTACTAAGCTATCTGTACACCAGCTTTTTGCACCAAAACGTTGACTCAGGCATTTTGTATTATGTATTTGGTACAGGGGCACTGGTCTTTGTTTTGGTGATATCGATGTGGCTGACTGGCCTTATTATCTCGCCAATTCGTAAAAACATCGCCAAAATCCCTAAACGCAATGCTTCTAGTAATATCGGCAAAATCGCTGTGGTGCGTACGCTGAGCGTGACTGACAAGCATGGAGAGGCAGTACTCAATGATGGCGGCGCAGGATTGATACTCAAGATTCGCTCAGATATGAGTGACAATCAGTTAAAACAAGGCGATAAAGTCGTGTTGGTAGCGTATTTAGATGATGCCAACACTTACCGAGTCACGCCTGTTGAAGACAAATAATGCTCATCAAAGATATTGGTCAGTAAATGGTGGCTTAATAACAGATAAAAAATAAGCATTTAGTAAATAGAGCAAGGGTTTTAAATTCGCTTGGAATGTTTTAATTAGAGGAATGGATATGGACAAACTCATTATCGTCGGCGTGGTTGTGGTGCTGGCGTTTGTTTTTATGATGGTCGCACTTTTGATGCTCAAAGCCTTTTATGTGAAGGTTGAGCAAGGCAAAGCACTCATTATCAACGGCGTGAACAAAATCGCTGTGCGCTTTGATGGCGGGTTTGTTTGGCCTGTCATCAACAAAAAAGAGCTGATGAAAATCTCGCTGATCACCTTAGAGGTCGATCGCCGCGGCAAAGAAGGCTTGATTTGTGCGGATAATATGCGTGCCGATATCACAGTCGCATTTTATTTACGAGTGAATGAAACTGAAGAGGACGTCCTCAAAGTCGCCAAATCCGTTGGCGTAGAGAGAGCGTCTGATAAAGTCGCGGTCAATGAGCTATTCAATGCCAAGTTTTCTGAAGCGTTAAAGACGGTCGGTAAGCAGATTGATTTTGTCAAACTGTTCGAAAACCGCAGTCAGTTCCGTGACAGTATCGTCCAAGAAATCGGTAATGATCTGAACGGTTATGTCTTAGAAGATGTGGCGATTGACTATCTAGAGCAAACGCCAAAAGTATCACTGGACTCCAGCAATATCCTAGATGCTGAGGGTATCAAAAAGATCACTCAGCTAACGGCGTTTCAAAACGTCATTACCAATGAGCTTGAGCGTGACGAAGAGCTGGCCGTTAAGAAAAAGAACGTCGAAACCCGAGAGGCGATGCTGGAGCTGGAGCGTCAGCAAGCAGATGCCGAAGCCAAACAAAAACGCGAAATTGCGTCAGTCATCGCTCGTGAAACAGCCGAGACGCGCAAGATTGAAGAAGAAGAGCGTAAAAAATCAGAAACCGCTATCATCATCGTCGAGCAGGATCTGGCGATTCAGCGCGAAAACCAGCAGCGCGAAATCGAGGTTGCAGAGCAAAACCGTATGCGCGCCGTCATCATCGAGCAAGAAAAAGTGACGCGAGCGCAGGATTTAGAGATCGTCTCGCGTGAGCGTGAAGTTGACTTACAAAAGATAGAAGCTGAGCGTGCGATTGAGCTTGAGAAAAAAGAAATCGCCAATGTCATCCGTGAGCGTATCGCAGTCGATAAGACCGTGGCGCAAGAAGAAGAGCGCATCAAGGAAGTCCGCGAAGTCAGTGAGGCGGAGCGTGACAAGCAAACGCGCGTTCTTGCCGCTGAGGCAGATGCAGAAGAGCTCAAAGTGCGTCAAGTCAAAAAAGCCGAAGCTGAAGAGCTGTCAGCGAAGCATAAGGCGGTGGAGATTACCACCCTTGCCAATGCCAATTTAGAGGCGGCGGCTAAAGATGCTGAGGCCAAAGTTAAGCTGGCTGAAGGAATCAAGGCCGAAGAGTCGGCGCATGGTTTTGCCGAAGCGGCCATCCAAGAAGCCAAGGCCATATCGCTAGAAAAAGAAGGTATCGCCAAAGCCAATATCATCAAAGCGACGGGACAGGCTCAGGCTCAAACAGACCGTGAAAAAGGCATGGCTGAAGCCGAAGTTATCGCGGCTCGCGGCGCCTCTAAAGCAAAAGCTGAGCGTGACATCGGTATGGTCGATGCAGAGATTGTTGCCGCTCGCGGTGAGTCTAATGCCAAAGCCGAACGTGATGTCGGTATGGCCAATGCTGAAGTTATCGCCGCTCGCGGTGAGTCAAACGCCAAGGCCGAGCGTGACGTTGGAATGGCAAAAGCCGAAGTCACTCGTGCGCACTTCCAAGCTGAAGCCGATGGTCTGGTCGAGAAGTTCAATGCCATGGGCAGCATGAGCAAAGAAGCACGCGAGCACGAAGAGTTCCGTATGGGGCTTGAGACCGCGCTACAAGAAGCGATGGCTTCTATTGACGCAGGTAAAGAGATTGCCAAAGAAAACGCTGAAGTCTTGGCAGTGGCCTTACAAAAAGCCAAAATCGATATCGTCGGCGGCGAAGCCCACTTCTTTGACAACTTTGCCAAATCACTTTCTATCGGCAAAGCCATCGATGGCCTTGCTGGTAAGTCAGATACCCTAAGCGGTATCCTCAATGGTGTGCTGGCCAATCAGGCGATGAATAAAGCCAATAAGTCAGATAACGCGCCGACTCAATATAATGATTAGTATGTTTGATAGTCAAAAATCTGCTGCTGTGGCGGCAGGTTTTTTGGTCAGCTCATGACAGTACCGAGCTGGCTGGTCTAAAAAAGCTTATCCACGTCTTTGTCGCTTAACGTTACTTTTCGTTTTTTTAGACCAGTCAAGATTTTCTTAGATTTATCTCATCTTTTCTTATTGCCCAAAACTCTCTTATTATATAAAAACAGAAGTGGACGACTCACGATGGCGGATACGCAAAACCCAACCAATCTAGATAGCACCGACAACGATAGCCAAGCCAATCAAGCCCAGCCCAGCAGTCAAGCCGATCAGGCCGTCGCTTCAGGTAACGCCTATGAGCTTATAAAAAAACGCCTTACCGAGCAAGGTAGCCGCTTAGAGCAGCAAACCGCGACCTTAAATAATGCGCGCCTACAAGAGTTTGGCAGCACACAGATGCAAGTGATTGCCCGCACGCGCATTCGTACCGAATATAACTGCGTGGCGCAAGATATGGTGCAGGTCGGTGATTATTTGCTGTTTGGTTACAACGTCTTTATGGGGCTTAAGCGCGCTAGCAATGTTAAGGATGTACTGTCGCTATATCGCTTGATAGACCCTGCTGATAAAGGCGACAGCGATGAGAGTCCGCAGAGCAGTAGTGGTGATAGTGCGGAGCAAGAGTATCAGCTCGAAGAGGTCGATTTAAAAGGAACGTTTTTAGATCAGCAAGCTTTTGTGCAAGACTTCAACGAGCTATACCGCTATTACAAGCAAACGCGCCTTATGCAGCTGACGGTCAAAGACAGCAAGCTTTTGCTGGCGTTTCAGATCGGTGAGCGTATCAGCGATATTCGGGTGTTTCGTTTTGCTCTCGATTTTAGCGAAGGCACACCAAAGGCTGCGCAAGTGGCTTATGTCGACAATCGCGGTGAGCGCGATATTGAGCTACCACCTGCTTATGATTTTGAGTGGATAGAGACCACGCGTGAGCAGATGATCAATGGCAAATATCCGCACATGAATATCCTAGACACCATATTTGTGGAAACGGTCGGCGGTGACTTAACCATCAAAATCGAAAACAATACCGAGTCAGGGCAGGGCATCTATAGCGAGCCGGTCGATGACCGTACCCAGTCGCTTACCGATGCTCAGATTGATTATGCCAAGGTGGGCAGCTTGATTTTGCTCAAGATATTACCGTATCGCGAGGACAGCTATCGCTACTTTGTTTATAACACCTTGACCGAGGCTGTGCTGCGGCTGGATGCCATCGGGCAGTCGTGTGTGCAGCTGCCTGAGGATCACGGCATTATATTTCCGGGTGGGTATTATCTACAGACGGGCGAATATAAGCTGTTCGATGCCAACAGTGTCGGTGCCAAAAATTTAAAATTTAAGCGTAAGATCATCTCGCCCAATGGCGAAGATGTATTGTTTTTGTTTTACGACCGAGCACTTGGCATCACGGGGCTATTTCCTTACAACCTTATCAAAAAACAGCTGGCAAACCCCATTTATTGTAACGGCATGGCGCTGGCTGAAAACGGCCGTTTGGTGCTGTTTAGTGCGCAAAATGAGCCGTCACGCATTCATCCAATGCAGATATGGCATACGCCGTATGCGTCGCATGAGTATGTCAGCGAGTTGCCTGAAAGCACGAGCTTTTATGGCAAAATTGGGAACAAAGAGCTGGTACGTGGTATCTCAGATCTTTATAGCATCACTCGCCTCATTGACAATCAAAGCGTCTCGCAAAAGCTTTATGAAGAGCTCGCCGACAATACCAGCCGTCTCTTTGATAGCTATTATTGGTTGTCCGAGCCAGAGCTGGACGATATTGCAGGCAGTATCAAAGACGTCACCGCCACCGCTGAGCTGGTCATTGATGAGTTTGCCAAAGTCCAAAGCATCCAAAAACAAACCCAAGCAGCACTAGCGGATGCCGACGCTCAGCAAAATGATATCCTGCGGCAAATAAAAATCACAAGCTTTGAGTCAGCCAGTGACTATGTGGCGCAGTTATCGGCGCTCAGGCGGCAAAAAGGTCGGCTAGTCGGCTTAGAGGACTTGCGTTATTTAGATAGTGATAAGTTACAAGCATTGCAAAAACAATTGGAGGAAGCAGAGAGCGAGCTGGCCGAAAAAACCGTGACGTTTTTAAGCGGTGAGGAGGCATTATCCAGCTATGAGGATATCTTGGCAGAGGTCAGCGAACGTCTAGACACCGCCGAAACCAATAGCGAGCTCAAACCGGTGCTTGAGCAAATCGACGATACCGCTGCAGGGCTGGACTTGTTGACCGAACTGCTGGGCACCCTCGATGTCGCTGATGCCACCGTCCGTACGCAAATCATCGATGACATATCATCCATTTATTCGCGCCTCAATCAAAACAAAGCCAAGCTCAATCATAAACGTAAAAGCTTAGGTTCTGCCGAAGCGATTGCGCAATTTGGGGCGCAGTTTAAGCTGTTTGGTCAGTCGATTGCCAATGCCTTGTCGATTGCCAATACGCCGGAGAAATCAGACGAGCAAATGGCCAAGCTACTGGTGCAGCTAGAGGAGCTTGAGAGTCAGTTTGCTGATCCTGAGATGGGGGGCGGCGATCAGTTTTTGGCAGATATCATCACCAAGCGCGAAGAGATTTTTGATACTTTTGAAAATCATAAACAGCAGCTGCTCGATGCCTGTAATCGCCGGGCGCAAAACCTAGGCGATGGCGCACTGCGGATGCTTGAGAGTATCAAAAAACGCACCCAAAGCACTGGCGTCACTGGATTTGCCGAGGAAGAAGCGCTCAATACTTACTTTGCCTCTGATGGTCTGGTACAAAAAGTACGGAGCATCGCCAAAGACTTACAACAGATGGGGTTTAGCGTCAAAGCAGACGATATCGACGCACGCCTTAAAGCCATTCAGGTTGAAAGCTATAAGAGCCTCAAAGACAAGTCGGATCTGTTTGAAGACGGTGGGAAAATTATCAAGCTTGGCCGTCATCGCTTTTCGGTCAACACTCAGCCGTTGGACTTAACGCTGCTCAGTCGTCAGCAAACAGACGGCAGCCGCGTGCTAAACCTACATCTCACCGGTACAGACTATTATGAAGTGCTCGATAATGCAGAATTAAATGCGCTGCGCCCGTACTGGGACATGAGTATCGCCTCCGAGTCTGATACGGTGTACCGCGCTGAATACTTGGCCTATCGCATCATCGAGAGCGCGAAAAATAATCAAGATGGCCTGACGCAGGCGCGTCTGTATCAGGCTTATGACGACACGGTCAGTATGGCCAATGCGGCTCATACGATAGATAGCAGCGGCGAGATTACTGCCAGCAGTCCACTGGCCACATTGGTCAAAGCTTATGCCACGCCGCGTTATCAGCTTGGGTTTGACAAAGGCATTCATGATCATGACGCCACATTGCTATTGCTCCAAATCCTGCCCACGCTACGCGATGCCGGTTTACTTATTTATACGCCGCAAGTGCGCGCGCTGGCGCAGCTGTTTTATTGGCAACTGTCCCTTGTACAAGCGCTTGGCCTAGAGGCTTTGCGCCCCTTTGGCTATGACACTTGGCTAAATGAAAACGTACTGATACAAGTCGGCAGCTGGCTCGATAGAGCGGTGACTGCCGAGCAGCTGCGGCGTAGCCTTGGCAGCGATCGGGCGCAGGCGCTATTAATTGCCGATATGACCATGCTCATGCGCGAGTTTGTTACGGCTTATGATGGCAGCCATACAGGCAGTAATAGTCATCATACTAGCAATAGCAATAATGCCACTATCTTTCAACACCAGTACGTACAGCAAGCCTGCGAATACTTGGTCAGTGTCATGGGGCAGGCTGGCACTGATGCAAGTGGGATGCTCGCCAGTGGTCTAGATAGTGATACTGTCGATCACAAGCTATCATTATCATGGCAAACCAGCCAGCAAGCACAAGCGCTGTGTGATCAGCTGCGCCAAGCTTTGGATACTACCCCAAGCGGCAGGCAAGCTACTCAAAGCATGACGCAGCTGCAGTCCTCTATTGGCAAGCTGACCTTGCAGCCAAAATCTGCCTATGAGCTACTAGCCACTTGGTTTTATGCTTTGCTAGATAGCATAGCTACAGATCAGACTACAGATGGTAGCAGTGCTGATGATGGTGATGCGCCTAGCGAAGATGTGCGCACTAAGCGAGCAGAAGAGGAAGCGCGGCGTCAGCAGCAGGTGGAGATCGGTCGCCATTATGTACCTGAAGCGATTGCTATTATGCTCACCCAGTTAGATGACCCTATGCGCGCATCTTTATTGCAGCGCTTGAGTGCGTCGGGCGTCAGCGTTGATGCAAGGGCGTCGGAGCACGCCTCGGCATCGACCTTATCCTTTATACCATCCTCGTCTTTATCCAATGGCAAACACCCGCTAAATCAAGTACAAAGCTTTGCACGTAGTACAAGTAAGGTGGCGCTTGAGATACAGGTGGGCAGCTTATTGGGTGAGCATCAGCGTATTCATCAGCAGACCCTCACCTTTGCGGTCGATGATTTTTTAAGCCGTTTGCATCATCACGACAGCCAAGTGATACCTGCTTATAAACGCTATCTGGCGATGCGTACTGAGATATTGCATGAGGCAAAAGACGAGCTGCGGCTAAATGAGTTTATGCCGCGTCCGCTATCATCCTTTGTGCGTAACCGCCTGATTAATGAGAGCTATCTGCCGTTGATCGGTGACAATCTTGCCAAGCAAATGGGTACCGTCGGTGAGGACAAGCGTACCGATCTGATGGGTATCCTTATGATGATATCACCGCCAGGGTACGGCAAAACCACCTTGATGGAATATGTGGCGAGCCGCTTAGGGCTTATCTTTATGAAGATAAACTGCCCCTCGCTCGGTCATGATGTCACGTCCCTCGACCCCGAAAAAGCGCCCAATGCCACGGCAAGAGAGGAGCTGAATAAAATCAACTTAGCCTTTGAGATGGGCAATAACGTCATGCTCTATCTTGACGATATTCAGCATACGCACGCGGAATTTTTGCAGAAGTTTATCTCACTGGGCGATGGCACGCGGCGCATCGATGGCGTTTGGCAAGGCAAGACCAAAACCTATGACATGCGCGGCAAAAAGTTCTGTGTGGTCATGGCGGGTAACCCTTATACCGAAAGCGGCGAAGCCTTTAAAGTCCCTGATATGCTCGCCAACCGCGCCGATATCTATAATCTTGGCGATATCATGAGCGGTATGGAGGAGGTGTTTGCGCTCAGTTATATCGAAAACGCCTTGACCTCAAACAAGGTACTCGCGCCCCTTGTCAATCGTGATTTAAGCGATGTGCATCGACTGATCAAAATGGCAAAGGCCGACAATGCAAACCTCGCGCAAGCCCAAGCTAGCGAGCTAAGCTATCCGTATAGCACCTCAGAAGTTAATGAAATTGTTGCTGTCTTACGTCATATGTTTGCCGTGCAAGCAGTCATCCTTGATGTCAATCAGGCCTACATCGCCTCTGCCTCGCAAGATGATAAATACCGCACCGAGCCGATATTTAAACTGCAAGGCAGTTATCGCAATATGAATAAGATGACCGAAAAGCTGTCAGCCGTCATGAATCAAGCAGAGCTGGATCAGCTAATCGATGATCACTATTTGGGCGAGTCGCAGCTACTTACCCAAGGCGCAGAGAGCAACTTGCTGAAGCTTGGTGAGATGCGCGGCGTGCTGACAGAGGATGAAAAGGCACGCTGGGCGCAAATCAAAGCCGACTTTTTGCGCAACAAAGCCATGGGCGGCGAGGATGGCGATATCGGCGCACGTATCGTCGCGCAGCTTGTCGATCTTGCTAGCGGCTTTCATGCCATTAGCAGTCAGTTTGAGAGCTATGTAACAAAAAATGATCCTGAGCAGCTGGCGCGTTTAAAAGAGTCAGCTGAGCAAATCAAACGAGACGCCCAGCTTGAGTCACAAAAAATCCTTGCCGATAGCTTTATTAACAATGCTAAAGTCGTCAGCGATAGTATCGACAATGGCTTTGAGAAAAGTATGAACCAGCTAACACAGCTCTACAAGCACGACCATAAAGCCGAAGGCGAGTACCTCAAACAAAACCAAGAGACGCAAAAACAGCTGATGGTACAACTGGTGGGCGCAGTCGAGCAATTGGCACAGCAGATGGTTCAGAGTCTATCGAGCCGTGCTGACGATCAAGCATCGACCACCGATGTCACAGAGCAGGCCGCGCTGATAGCACACGCTCTAAAAGATGCGCTTGCACCGCTAACGATGCGTATGGATGAGAAGCTGGCGATTGACAGCAGCACCGATCAATCAGGCAAGCTGATCGTCAACAGTCTCAATCGCCTAAATAAAATATTTGACGATTATGAGTAATCGGTAAGGGTCATCATGGCACATAAAAAACAAAACCTACCACAAAAAACCTGCCCCGTCTGCCAACGGCCTTTTACCTGGCGCAAGAAGTGGGAGAAAGATTGGGAGCAGGTGGTGTATTGTTCTGAGCGGTGTCGGCGGGGGAAGGGTAAGTTCAAGTTGTAGCTAACTTCGCTTTACGCGCGTATCTACTTATCTATACAAAGCGTTAGCTAAAGCTTGGATCTTCGTTTAATTTGCATAGTTGTCTTAAAACTGTGCAAGTAGCACTGCTACCAGTAAAGCTAAACCTGATACTTAAGTATCTACTGCTAATGAATTAATAGTTTACCCCTTTAGCTAGTATGATTCTTAATAATTACATCATTTTATTGTTTAGCAAAATAGGGAGTTTTTGTATGTCCACACCATTTGATTCTGAAAAAGTTATAGTTCATAAAATTAATGATTCTAATTTGAGTGCCTTTTTAGTTGGTTTCGATATTAATGATAATGGTGATAAATACTATCGTGTTGAGGAGTTAATTAGGAAACTTACCAACGTTATTCCTGAGTTTGCCTTTGGCTTTCATACTGGTGCTAATACAGATAATACTGACTTAATCTCTAAAGTTTCAGAGTCTGCTAAGCTCATATATAATATTGATGTTTTTCAGAAGGTTAAGGATATTTATTTAGATAATAATGGGTCTATCGATGACGAGCTTAAGGAAAAATACTTAAGAAGAGGAGAGTTTGGCGAGCTTATACTTCATTTATTATTAAGAGACTTCCATAATACTACTCCTCTCCTATCGAAAATCTTCTTCAAAGATTCACTAGGTCATGCTGTCCACGGGTTTGATGCAGTTCATATTGAGCCTGAAACACGTACTCTATGGCTAGGAGAGTCAAAAATATATATGGATGCTAAGGCTGGACTAAGAGAACTTGTCAAAGATATAAAAGAGCATTTTATTGCTGATTATATGGACTCAGAGTTTATGCTTATTTCAAAAAAAGTAAAGGCTTTCGATTATCCTGAAATTCCAGAAAAAGAACATTGGGTGAATTTATTAGATGGTTCAACGAAACTATCTGACAAACTTGATCAGATTAACATACCGTTATTATGTACTTACAATTCAGATTTATTCAGTCGATATGATGATGAAAATGATGAAGATTTTTCAAGTGAATTTACGTCTGAGATAGAAGAGCTTAAGAATTATTTTAACGGAAAAAATGATCATCCGTTAAAAAATAATTTAAATATTATTTTAATACTATTTCCTGTTAGAAATAAGATTGAATTAGTTAAAGGCTTACATCACAAGCTTTCACTCATGCAAGAGTTGGGTTAAAAAATGAATAGATACTTAGCTGAAATAGAAAATAAAAAAGTGTTCAATTTTGATGAAACTTTTGAGTTGTATAAAATATGTGCGCAAGCAGTCAACGATAATAGTGAAAAAGCTCAAAAATTATTAGTGAACATACTTGATAATAGAGGAAAGTTTGATGCTAGCCTTGATGAAGTCTTAGCTGATTTATTGGAATCAATTGGTTTTTATCCTTATTTAGAGAAAGAAAGTTTTGAATTGAGTTCAACAGCTTCGATTATGAGACAAAAATACCACCATTCAGACAATCTTAATAAATATCTCCATGAAGATCAAAAATTCTTACTATCTCTTATTAATTCTGATAAAAATGTAATAGTAAGTGCTCCTACAAGTTTCGGCAAAAGCCTTTTGATAGAGGAGTTTGTTGCTTCAAAAATATTTAGAAATATCATAATAATTCAGCCTACTTTAGCATTGCTAGACGAGACAAGGAGGAAGCTTCAAAAATACGATGAGCATTATAAATTGATTGTAAGAACATCCCAAGAAGTAAGTGTAACAAAGGGTAATATCTTTCTTTTTACGGCTGAAAGAGTTAATGAATATCGGGGATTTAATAATGTTGATTTTATAGTGGTAGATGAGTTTTACAAGTTAAGTTCGAATCGAGATGACGAAAGAGCAGATTCTTTAAATAATGCTTTATATTATATTTTAAAAGAATATAAACCAAAGTTTTATTTGTTGGGACCTAATATTGATGGCATATCTTATGGGTTTGAAGATAAGTATAATGCTATTTTTTATAAGACTAAAACATCTTTAGTGGATGTTAAGACAATTGATGTGTATTCAGATCATAAGAAAAAATTTGATCAGCCTAGGAAATTTAAAGAATATAAACAGAGAGTGCTTTTCGATTTATTATTTGAAAACAGTGATCAGCAGACTATAATTTATTGCTCATCACCATCAAAAGTAAGAAAGCTCTCAAGAGATTTTCTAATATATTTACAAGAAAAAAATATTGAAGTTAGAAATAATGACTTAGATATTATTGAGTGGATAGAAAAAAATATATCTCCACAATGGAGTTTAATTCCTTTACTAAAGCATGGAGTTGGAATTCATGATGGTGGATTACAAAAGCATATCACTACTTCAGTCATTGATTATTTTAATGAAGGTTTGTTAAGTTATTTATTCTGTACTACTACTATTATCGAAGGGGTAAATACTAGTGCTAAAAATATAGTATTCTTTGATAATAAAAAAGGAGGAAATATTCCCATTGATTATTTTGATTATTCTAATATTAAAGGGCGTGCAGGGAGGTTGATGGTTCATTATACAGGTATTATATATAACTTTAACCCAGTTCCAGTTAATGAAAAGATCATTATTGACATACCATTTTATGAGCAAAATCCTATATCACCTGAAGTTTTAATAAATTTAGAAGAAGTAGAAATAATAGATAAACAAAGTAATGATTACAAAGTTATTCGAATGTTAACTCAAGAGGAAAAAAGAGTTATTCAAAGTAATGGTGTGAATATTTTTGGACAAAGAGACATTATTGAGCAGTTAAGGGACGATGTGAGTTCGAGTAAATATGCGTTAGTATCATGGGATGGTTTTCCAACATATGAGCAACTGGAGTATATTTTTACTCTAGCAGAGAAGTATTTACTAAAACCTACTGAATCATTCAGACCAATGACTGTTAAAAAGCTTACTTATATTACATGGAACTATAGCATTAATAAAAATTTGAATGAATTAATCAAAAGTCAAATTAAATTTAATGTTGAAGAAAATGAAATGAGTGAGAAAGATGCTCTCGAGGAAGCTATTAGGGAGTGCTTTCAAATACTAAAACACTGGTTTCAATATAAAATTCCTAAGTGGTTATCAGTAATGAATTCATTACAAGAGTTTGTGTGTGAAGAAAAAAAACTTAGAGCTGGCAATTATAGTTACTTTGCTAACCTAATTGAAAGTGACTTTATCAGAGAGGATTTATCTATACTCTCTGAATATGGTGTTCCAAGCTCAGCTATTAGAAAGCTTGAAGGGATAATATCTCAGAGTAAGGATGCAGACTCAGTGTTAAGTATCATAAAGAGAAATGAAATACTTGAAAACCCTATATTTATTGATTACGAAAGAAAAAAACTTAAAATAAATTGAGCTTAAACTACAATAAAAGAAAAAGCGGGATTGATCACCTAAGTAACCAATCTCGCAGCAAACATTTTCTAGTGAATGCTAATCAAACCCTACAAATTCGGATTTAACCACTTCTCAGCCGTCTTTATATCCCAATCTTTACGCTTGGCATAATCCTCTAACTGATCTCGGCCGATTTTACCGACATTGAAGTACTCACTATCAGGATGCGAGTAATAAAAGCCACTGACCGAAGATGCTGGCCACATTGCAAAGCTTTCCGTCAGTCTTGTACCGATAGCGTCCACTGTACCCAGCCAATCAAACAATTTGCCTTTTTCGGTATGCTCAGGACAGGCAGGGTAGCCTGGCGCTGGACGGATGCCGACGTATTTTTCTTTGATCAGCTCATCGTTGGTAAGTTCCTCACTAGCCTGATAGCCCCAGTAGTCTTTACGGATGCGCTCATGCAAATGCTCGGCAAAGGCTTCGGCTAAGCGGTCAGATAGTGCTTGTACCATAATGGCGTTATAATCATCGCCAGCCGCTTTATAATTCTCAGCGAGTGCTTCAGTACCGACGATGGAGACGGTAAAGCCGCCGATGCTTTATAATTCTCAGCGAGTGCTTCAGTACCGACGATGGAGACGGTAAAGCCGCCGATATAATCGTCAGAGTCCTCTAACGGCGATATAAAGTCGGCGAGGCTAAAGTTTGGCTTGCCGCTCGCTTTATCAGACTGCTGGCGCAGATGCTCAAAGGCATGCGTTGGCTGCCCGCCATCTGTAGGCGATTTGTCATAAACGCTAATCGTATCTGCGCCGGTGCGTTTGGCTGGAGCAATTTTAAACACGCCTTTAGCGACGACTAACTTTTCATCGATCATTTTTTGTAGCAGATTTTGCGCATTATCAAACAGATCACGCGCCGCTTCTCCAACGACCTCATCTTGCAGGATTTTTGGATATTTACCCGCCAGCCCCCAGGAGATAAAGAACGGCGTCCAGTCGATATAAGGGAGCAGCTTATCGATAGGGTAGTCGTCCAATATCACCTGACCGAGCTGATTCGGTACAGGCGGTGTATAGTTGTCCCAATCATATTGAAAACCACCCTCAACTGATTCAGCATAAGTCAGCTTCGCCGCTTTGGGTTGACGCTTCGCGAGACGCTCGCGCACTTTGATATACTCTTCGCGGGTCTCATCGATGAGGCCTTGACGGTGCTCTTTCGACAGCAGCTTGGTCACCACGCCGACCGAGCGCGAGGCGTCCGAGACGTAGATGACCGCATCATTTTGGTATTGCGGTTCGACTTTGACCGCGGTATGGGCTTTGGAGGTTGTTGCGCCGCCAATCATCAGCGGCAGGTTCATACCGCGCTCTTGCATTTGCTTGGCGACATAGACCATCTCATCGAGGCTCGGGGTAATTAGTCCTGATAGGCCGATGATATCGACTTTCTCTTTGATAGCGGTATCGAGAATCGTCTCGCACGGCACCATCACGCCCAGATCAAGGATGTCGTAGCCGTTACAGCCGAGGACCACGCCGACGATGTTTTTACCGATATCATGGACGTCGCCCTTGACCGTTGCCATAAGGACTTTACCTTTGACTTCGCCCTCGACTTTTTCTGCTTCGATATAGGGGTTGAGCCAAGCGACCGATTGTTTCATGACGCGTGCCGATTTGACCACTTGCGGCAAAAACATTTTACCCGAGCCAAATAAATCACCGACGATATTCATGCCATCCATCAAAGGCCCTTCGATAACGTCGAGCGGTTTGGGGTATTTCTCCCATGCTTCTTTGGTATCGGCTTCGATAAAGGTGGTGATACCTTTGACCAGTGCATGAGCAATGCGCTCTTCTACCGTGCCCTCGCGCCAGCTCATATCGACGGTGCTGTCTTTTTTCTTACCGCCATCTTGATAGCTCTCAGCGATAGTCATCAAGCGTTCGGTGGCATCTTGTCCACTCTCGCCTTGATTGCGATTGAGCATCACATCCTCAATCGCCTCGCGCGCCTCGACAGGGATGTCGTCATAGACTTCTAGCATCGACGGGTTGACGATACCCATGGTCAAGCCGTTTTTGATCGCATGATAAAGGAATACTGAGTTAATCGCTTCACGAATCGGGTTGCCACGGAAGCTAAATGAGACGTTGGAGACGCCGCCTGATACCATGGCATTGGGCAGGTTGTCTGTGATCCATTTCGTCGCATTAATAAAGTCAGCGCCGTAGTTATTGTGCTCGGTGATACCGGTGGCGACCGCAAAGATATTGGGGTCAAAGATGATGTCCTCAGACGGGAAGCCAACTTCATTTACCAGTACGTCATAGCTACGCTGACAGATCTGGATTTTGCGCTCATAAGTATCCGCTTGCCCATCTTCATCAAAGGCCATGACGATGATCGCCGCGCCGTAGCGCATACACAGCTTGGCATGCTTGACAAATTCGTCATAGCCTTCTTTTAAGGAGATGGAGTTGACCACGCATTTGCCTTGCGCGCGCTTGAGGCCTTCTTCGATAATGTCCCATTTTGACGAGTCAAGCATCAAGGGTACACGGCTGATATCTGGCTCACCTGAGACCAAATTGACAAAATGAATCATCGCTTGTTTGGAGTCGAGCATACCCTCGTCCATGTTGATATCGACGATTTGCGCACCGCCTTCGACCTGATCGCGCGCGACATCTAACGCTTCGGTATAAGCTTCGGTTTTGATCAAGCGCAGAAACTTCTTCGAGCCTGTGACGTTGGTACGCTCACCAACGTTGACAAACAGACTGTCGGCGGTGATGTTGAACGGCTCAAGCCCAGACAGACGACAAGCAGGGGCAATCTTTGGTATCACGCGCGGCGGATAGTTCGCCACCATGTCTGCAATGTGGCGGATATGCTCAGGCGTCGTACCACAGCAGCCGCCGACGATATTTAGGATGCCCGCTTTGGCAAAGCCCTCTAGCAGGGCAGCGGTTTGCTCGGCAGTCTCATCGTACTCCCCAAACTCGTTTGGCAAGCCAGCATTAGGGTGGGCTGAGACATAAGTATCGGCGATGTTTGAGAGCGTCTGAATATGCGGGCGCAGCGCATCAGCACCGAGTGCGCAGTTAAAGCCAACTGATAAAGGCTTGGCGTGACGGATAGAGTTATAAAACGCTTCCGCCGTTTGCCCCGATAGCGTGCGACCTGAAGCATCGGTGATGGTGCCTGAGATCATAATCGGCAGCTCAAAGCCGATATCATCAAATACGCCGGTGATGGCAAATATCGCCGCTTTGGCGTTTAGGGTGTCAAAGATGGTCTCAATCAATAGAATATCGACGCCGCCTTCGATCAGTGCCAGTGTCGCCTCGCGGTAATTGAGCACCAACTCATCAAAGGTGATATTACGAAAGGCAGGGTCGTTGACATCGGGAGAGATCGAACAGGTACGTGAGGTTGGGCCGATGACCCCAGCGACAAAGCGCGGCTTGTTAGGGGTTTTTGCGGTAAATTCGTCAGCTGCCGCCCGTGCTATCTGCGCTGCGGTCTTGTTCAGCTCTGGTACGAGATATTCCATGTCGTAGTCAGACATCGATAGCCGCGTACCATTAAAGCTATTGGTCTCGATAATATCAGCGCCTGCTGCGAGATGATCGTGATGAATGTCGCGTATCATCTGCGGCTGCGTGAGCACGAGCAGATCATTATTGCCGCGCACGTCTTGCTCTATATCGGCAAAGCGCTCACCGCGATAGTCGGCTTCCTCGAGCTTATATGTCTGAATCTGCGTTCCCATCGCCCCATCAAGCATCAAAATACGCGACTGCATTTGCTCAGTGATACGCACGCGCGCGGTGAGCTGCTGCTCTTTATAAGGAAAGACGGCAGGTGGCGTTAGGACAAAGCCGTCGTCCGCTGACGGTGCTGAGTGATCGGTTTGCGAAGAAGCCTGAGAGGTTGGCTGTTGGGTCGTCGGCTGTTGAGTCATAGGAGCGCTGCTTATTTCGTCAATATTTTAAAAAAGGAGAGGGCAAAAAGGTGTCAGTACATAACGCGTATATAACTACCGGTTATTGCCACAAAATAGAATAGGCAAATTCGCATTATTTTAGCATGAAAAATCTATCGCACACGGGCAGGCCGATATTCCTTTGTGTCATATGATAATAAAGCGTTCAAGCATGAATGATCAAACGCTGCACAAAAATCACGCCCTCATAACACTTATCAGCTGAGCGGTGATGTTTGAACTGATAGCAGTTTAGGCCATTTGATAAGGCGGTACAAATGAATATCATTTCGCTTAAAGATTACATAAAGCTTTGATTTTAACCATGGAAACTTAAAAACCTGCCCAAAAAACTGACAAAACTTACATCCATCGCACAAAAAATAGCGTAAATATGGATAGATGAATGATTGCCATATGTTAATTTGGATACATAAGGATTTGCATTTTATAAGTAATACTAACAAGCCTTTTGACAATGTGGTTTATCAAAATGCGGTTTGTCAAATAGTTGTCATATCAGTAGATATCGTAAAGAGTGGATAAACAAAGTAGAGTGTTGTGTTATCCAATAGGTATTGTGCAGCACACCGTCATTTTTATTCATTGCTATATAAGTATCTGACTTTGGTAATATAAATAAAGGATAGTGGCTTATAGATTAGCAGGCCTTATGAGTAAATCACCAATCTGACAAAATTCATAATCAAGGATGTTTATATGAAATTCTCTAAAATCGCTACGATAGGTACATTGGCCGTTTCAATCGCTGGTCTTAGTGCCTGTAATAACATGATGCCGACCAAAAGCGCGCAAATGAAAGCACCGACGCACAGCCAATCTATGAAAAAAATGAATGTCGTGCAAATCGCACAAAGCAATTCTGATTTTTCGTTATTGGTAGAAGCGGTCGTAGCAGCAGATTTGGCCGGTGCTTTATCTAACCCCAATGCTCACTATACGGTATTTGCGCCAACCAACGCCGCCTTTATGCAGGCATTAAAAGAAACTGGCATGACAAAAGAGCAGCTATTTGCCAACAAGCCATTACTGACCAAAATCTTAGGCTATCACGTAATCAATGGCAATATGGCCATGTACGCCAAAGATGTCAAACCAGGTAATGTCATGACCGTGAGTAAGGATACGCTGATGGTGACGCCAAAAGGGCAGCTGATGGATGAAATGGGTCGTACCACCAATATCATCAAAACCGATATTGCGGCGAGCAATGGGGTGATACATGTGGTGGATCGTGTGTTGATGCCCAAATAACCATAAACATTGATAGCCGTCACGACCATGTACGCTGTGCTTATACGCGACAAACGTTATCAGCGCAGTGGTGGTCTGGACTTTCGCATTCCGCGCAATCCTATTATGCAGCTTATATTTATCCAGTTTTTATTGAAACTGCTTTTAATAAAACTGTGATTTATAAAGCTACTATTTATAAAGTTGCTATTAATCAAACAACCAAAATTCTACCCGTTAAATAAAGGAAGCATCATGTTAAAAAGGAATCTATTATCTATCGCTGTCATTACCGCCGCAGTATCACTGGCTGCTTGTAATGATACTGAAACTGTGACCGAGCCGGTGGTCGAGCCTGACACCACTACAGAGACAACAGAAACCATGAGCGAGCCTGTAGAGATGACAGAGCCAATGGCTGATACTGAGCCGATGGCCGAAATGGACGCTATGGGTGAGATGGCCGCGACGCAAACCATCGGAGAGATGGCTGCCAGCAATGAAAATCTGACAGTATTGACCGCAGCGCTGCAAGCGGCTGGGCTCGACTCTATGCTAATGGCTGAGGATAAGTACACCGTATTTGCACCGACAGATGAGGCATTTGGGGCGTTGCTGACCAAGCTGGGCATCACAAAAGAGGAGCTACTGGCGGATCAAGAAACACTCAAAAGTGTACTGCCATACCATGTGGTTCCAACGGTCGTAAAAGCCGCTGATATCCCGTATGGTACAGACATCGAAACCGCCAATGGTGCGACGATTTCTATCAGTGAAGCCAATGTTATCACTGATGAAAATGGCAATACGGCCAATATCGTCGGCACGGATATGATGGCGACCAATGGGGTCGTACATGTGATTGATACCGTTTTATTGCCCAAGTAATCGCAGCGTTATGTCATTTTTAATTGTATTAAAGGCGGCTTTTTAAGTAGCTGTCAGCTCTTTTAGCCTAGAGCATTTTTATGGATAAGTATTAGGGCGTGTCCCTATTTTAAAAATGGTGATAAAAATGAGATAAATCGCAGGCAAACAAGGAAAATAGCGTAGGTAATATCAAGATATTGGCCAGCTATTTGACACCGTTTGCCAAAGATTTAGCCATTTTTAGCCCATTTAGTTATAAACGCTTGAATCAGGGACATGCCCTAAAGATAATGCAGCCAAATAACGGCTAAAAAAACCCGAGACACTGGTCTCGGGTTTTTTATTGTTAAGACTCAATACAATCGAGCGATTATTTAGGCTCTTTATGTAATGGGTCCGCATTCACTCTTTGTTGCCCTTTTAGATGACGCTCTTCCCAATAAGTGGCGTTTTTGATACCAAATTTCTTAGGATCAAAGGTAAACCTATTAGAAGTAGTACCGCCTCCTGCTTTGAGCTGGGCTTCATAGTCTCGCAAAATATCGATAGCAGGACGTGCCACAAAGAAGATGACGATGATACCAACGATGTTGAGCCATGCCATAAGACCCACACCAACATCGCCGAGGCCCCAGATATAGCCTGAGCTGTTGAGCGCGCCGTAAGCTACCATAAACATGATAACGAGCTTCACAATAAATTGACCTGTCTTACTCGCGCCTTTACCCATTGAGCGGGTCAGGTATGAGATATTGACTTCCGCGATATAGTAGTACGCCAAGATAGTGGTGAAGGCAAAGAAGAATACCGCGACAGCAATAAAGGTGTCACCAAAGTTGCCGTAGACAGACTCCATCGCCATTTGGGTGAATGATGGAGAGTTGATCTCAACATCAGCGGCGACGTTTTGGACGATAAACTGCCCTTCAGCCAGCTCGCCTTGGATGTTGTACATGCCAGTTGATAAGATCATAAAAGCAGTGGCAGAACAAACAAGCAAGGTATCTACATAGACTGAAAACGCTTGTACCAAACCTTGCTGAGCTGGGTGATCGACCGCAGCGGCAGAGGCGGCGTGAGGACCTGTACCTTGACCTGCTTCGTTTGAGTAAATACCACGTTTTACGCCCCAACCAATGGCAGCACCGAAGCCTGCTTGAGCAGTAAAGGCATCACCAATGATTGTGCCAAATACTTGCGGGATCATGTTGAAATTGGTGAACATGATAAGTAGAGCTAGGATAATGTAGCCTAGCGCCATAAATGGTACCGCATACTCAGTAAAGGTTGCGATACGCTTGATACCACCAAAGATGATAAAGCCTAAAACCACCAAAATGATAGCAAGAGCGATCAGGCGCGTGGTACCCGTCTCTATGCCAGCTAGGGTCATCGCCGAGCCTTCACCTGCGACCTGCGCGACAGCGTTGATGACACCGTTGGCCTGTACGCCAGGTAAGAACACACCACAAGCGACGATAGAGGCTATGGCGAATAAGATACCATACCATTTTTGGCCAAGGGCACGTTCGAAGTAATATGCAGGGCCACCGCGATATTCGCCAGTAACGACGTCGCGCTCTTTATAGATTTGACCCAAAGTCGATTCGACATACGCGGTAGATGCGCCTAAGAATGCCACGATCCACATCCAAAATACCGCACCTGGGCCACCGAAGCCGATCGCGGCTGCCACGCCAGCGATGTTACCCATACCAACGCGGCCTGCGAGTGAGACGGCAAGTGCCTGAAATGATGAGATACCATCATTGTCTGGTTTGCCTTTAAACAATAGTCTTAACATCTCCCCAAATAAACGCACTTGCACAAAGCGCGTCATTATAGAATAAAAAAGCCCGGCGCCTAGGCATAAATATACCAGCGCTGGGCTCCAAATAATTCCATTTGCTAAACTGACTAAACCTTCCATATCATGTATTCCTAGTACTGTCTCAAAGTGGCGCTGTATGCTAGGCGTAAACTAACTGGTTAACTTACTTATTCAAGTTAAGCAGTTAAATTATCAGCATCGACTTACCTGTGCTAGCGCAGTCTCATACGTTGTGTCACCACCAAGAATGGACTGTAGTTGTCTGTATTTGTCCGTAGGGCTGATCAGCAAATCATTCTACTGCTCGCCGCTATCTGTATCACATCAGTCACGGCTACGATTTATTGCTGTCTGAGCATAAGGCATGGCATAAATGACCAAGCGCTCAGATACGTTATAAGTAGACCCACAAACAAAACAGGCGGTTATATAATTAAATAGCCATCAAACTGATAGCGGGACTTGCTATGAGCAGCACGGTGCAATGACAGGGTATTGGACCAATAACAAACAAATCTGTTTAGTAAGTATTACGCAGTTTGTCAACGTTTTCATCAAGCTATCGATGGGCTGCTAATACTAAACGAACCATATGTCCACTACCAAATGTATTCAAACCGTACGGCTACGTAACTGCAATTTGCCATATTTTTCTATTAATTACTAGAATTTTCTTTATATATAAGCGTATATATTCATATTTAAGAAAGCTGCTTTTTTCTAGGGTGGCAAGGGAGTAGACCTATGTTTGTGTTTATCCTAGCAGAAGCTTTTTGTTAAAAAACGATACAGGCGTTCATCGCGGTTGTGTTTTGGTAACGATGAATTGTAAAAGCAGTACGATAGCGCCATTATTACTACCATATCTTATAAGCTATAATGATAAAAATAGACACGGAATAGACGTGAACAGCTAGCGCAAAAAATGAAATTAGGAGAGAAATGATGACACGTAAATCTATGGTAAAACCCATGCTGATAGCAGCGGTACTAGCGACGTCAAGTGCCGGCCTCAGCGGCTGTGGCTATAATAATTTGCAAGCGCAAGACGAGCAGGTGACTGCATCGTGGTCAGAGGTGGTCAACCAGTATCAGCGCCGCGCAGATTTGGTGCCAAACTTAGTCAAAGTGGTACAGCAGTATGCTGAGCAAGAGCAAGAGGTGTTTACTCAAGTGGCCGAAGCGCGCGCGCGTGCCGGCAGCATTACCGTTACGCCAGAGGTGCTAAACGACCCAGAGGCGATGGAGCGTTACGCCGCCGCTCAAGAGCAGATGACAGGGGCGCTGTCGCGTTTGATGGCAGTGTCTGAGCGCTATCCTGAGCTCAAGTCAGATGCGTTGTTTCAAGATTTACAAGCTCAGCTAGAAGGCACAGAAAACCGTATCGCCGTCGCGCGCAACCGTTATATCCAAGAAGTGCAGGGTTATAACACCACCGTGCGTCAGTTCCCGACCAATATCACTGCCAAAGTATTTGGAATGGACACTAAGCCCAACTTTAGCGTGACCGACGAAGAGGCTATTTCGACTGCGCCAAGCGTCGATTTTGGTGACTCGGCAAACTCAAGTGCTGAGTAGCTTCTAAGTCGCCATAAAATAAAGCGGTGTTGACCGCTTTATTTGTTTTAGGGGTTGTGGCACTGATGTTTATGACCCAGAATTTTACGAGCCTAAATTTTAGTGTTTTATAATTTTACAATAAGTACAGCGGTCACTTAAGGTGGTATAGATTAGATGAATCATTCAAAAGCAATCTTATCAGTATTACTATTTACACTGAGTCTGGGCGGTGCACCGATGCTGTACGCCGCGCCCAACGACGCTGCTGATAGTGTGGTCGCTGTAGATAATGGCTCAAACGTGCAGAGCCGCAGTGTCGAAGAATTGGTGGCAATTGCCAAAGCAGGCGAATCCAATGAAGCCATTAATGAGGCAGTATTGGGGAATGAGGCGATCAACGAAACCATTCTTAGCAATGACAATCAAGATAGCAATGACACTATTAATTCTAATGCAGCGCAAACGACTGCTGCGCCGATACAATCAAGCGCCAAAAGTGTCGATGCTGACAAACTGATCCTAAACTCGCCTGTGGTGGATCAAGCTAATATCTTAAACCCGCAAGAAAAACAGCGCTTAGAGGCGCAGCTTAAGAGCATCTATCAGCAAGGTCTGGCGCAGGCGGCGGTTGTGATTGTACCGACGACCAACGGGCTGCCGATATTTGACTATGCGTTACAAGTGGCAGAAAAATGGCAGCTGGGCGACCAAGATATCGATGATGGTTTGCTGATGGTTGTCGCGGTCAATGACCGCAATATGTATATTTTGACCGGTTATGGGCTTGAGGGCGTGTTGCCTGATGCTGCGGTCAATCGCATCATTCGAGAAGACATCACCCCTTTGTTTAAACAAAACAATTATGGCGCTGGTATATTGGCAGGGGTAGACGCGCTAAAGACACGCCTGAGCGCTGATCCTGAGGTGCTGGCGCGTGCCGATGCCCAAGCAGCAGAGCGTAGTGCGCAGCAGGGAGGTGACGAGGTACCATCGCCGATCTTTTTGTTTATCATGGCGATGATTTTCGGTGGTTTTATCACCAACATATTTGGCCGTGTGTTTGGCTCTATCCTGACGGCTGGCGGCTTTTTTGCAGGCTCACTGGCGCTGGGTGGCGGGTTTTTTATGACCGTCATTATGGCGATATTTTTGTGGATGTTCCTTATCTCACGTGGCTCAGGCGGTGGCCGTGGTGGCCGCGGCGGCGG
>NZ_JAPEHS010000168.1:0-876 GCF_028823565.1 Psychrobacter sp. A3 | reverse complement strand
TTAAAAATAGCATCCCAGTAGCGCTATGACATTTTTAGAGTGTATCGACTATAAGTTTTAAAAAATATCAATCATTATTATATGACAACGCCAACCGATCTGCATAGAAAACCCGCGTACACCGACTGGACGTCTTTCGATACTTTAATAGCCTTTATTATCGCGATAGTCTTTACTATCGTCTTTGATGTCACATCTATTCTCATCTCCTATAACCGTATAAAACCGCTAAAGACGTATTGCACATTCACAGTCGCAACAATATCACTTATAATGACGCCATCTCACTCACCTAATGAAGCACTGCCCATCTTATGAGTCAACATCCTGATAGTAATGACAATCTCACCAGTACGCCAACCACTGATGAGCAAACCCTAATCGACGTCGACACAGCGAGCGCTGACGTTGATGACAACCAAAGCACGCCTGCCGCGGACAAACACATTCGTATCGTCAACACCTTTATGAAACGGCGTACACACATGAACAAAAACGCCGAGCTGGCGTTGACTGCGCCCGAGTTTGCCGATTATTTGGTCAATAACAGCTTTGGCGATGGCGACTTAACGGACATCCATGACTTGCGCGCGCTATTTGCCGATAGCCCAAATGGCAGTGACGCACCGCTGACCCTAGAGATTGGGTTTGGCTTGGGCGACTCGTTCATCGAGATGGCCGCCGCAGAGCCGGCGCGCAACTTTGTCGGTATCGAAGTCCATGAGCCAGGCATTGGCAAATGCGCCTATATGGCCGGCACCCAAGGCTTACGTAACGTCAAGATTATCAATGGTGACGCCATCCAACTACTCAAACAGCTACCAGAAAACCATATCGACCGTATTCAGCTGTACTTCCCTGACCCATGGCAAAAAA
>NZ_JAPEHS010000167.1:0-886 GCF_028823565.1 Psychrobacter sp. A3 | reverse complement strand
ACGCCCCGAGCGGTTCATCATTGATACTAAGCGCTACGGTACTGGCGATTTGCCATACTTTTGGCATAAATTTTGGCAAGGTTAGATTGGCAAATTCTGCCGTACCGACTTTTACCAGACCCAAGCCTTCGATATTGGCTTGGATACCCGCGCCTTTAATGACGCTGATGTCAGTGACAGTCATCAGTGGCAAATGACGCTCGGCCGCAGCATTGATCAAGGCAGTCGCTAAGGGGTGACTGGCATGCGCCTCAACGCTTGCCGCAATTTGTAGCACATCATCGACAGCAATGGAGCTGTCCACCATGACATGATCGACGATAGACGGCTTACCGACAGTCAATGTGCCGGTTTTATCAAGCACGACCGTATCGATATTGCCTGCCGCCTCGAGGCTTTGCGCGTCTTTAAACCAAACGCCATGGCGCGCGGCCACGCCCATGCCCGCCATGATAGCCGCTGGCGTGGCCAGACCGAGCGCACAAGGACACGCGATGACCAATACCGACACCGCATGCATCAAGGCGGTATCCACCATGCCAGTCAGCCACCACGTTAGCCCAAAAGTAGCCAAAGCGATGGTCACCACCACTGGTACAAAAACAGCCGTCACTCTATCGGCAAGCCTTGCCAATTCAGCCTTTGAGCCTTGGGCGTCACTAAGGGCTTTGACCATATCGCCAAGCTTGGTATCGCTGCCTTTGGCACTGACGCGATACAGCAAACTGCCGTTTTCGACCAATGCCCCTGCCAGCAGCTCATCACCTATTTGTTTTTTGAGGGGCACAGACTCACCCGTCAGATGACTCTCCACGCACCAGCCGCCGCCATCTATGACCACCCCGTCGGTCGCCACACGGCTGCCTTGCTTGGCACGCAGGATGTC
>NZ_JAPEHS010000166.1:0-887 GCF_028823565.1 Psychrobacter sp. A3 | reverse complement strand
GCGCCGCCTAAAAAAGTAATAGAAAAGCAGCCTGATATCATTAAAACAGAAGCGCCAAAAACACCGGCAGCTGAGCCTAAAGTCGATACCCAAGCGGCTGATGAACAACGCAGAGCTGAGGAGCGTCGCAGAGCCGAGGAGCGTCGTATAAGAGAGCAAGAACAGCAGAAGGCTGAGCAAGAAGCCCGTGATAGAGCAGCAGCGCAAGAGGCTGAGAGATTGGCAGCAGAGAAAGCGGCTAAAGAGCAAGCGGTTAAAGAAGCTGCGGAGGCTACGGCACAAGCCAAAGCAAAAGCTGCAGCAAGCAATACGCCAGTGAACTTTACTGCCAGTAATGCTGATTGGGCATCGCCGCCGAGATTGAGCTTTCCTAAGCGTGCTGCTCGAAATGCTCAATCAGGCGATACGTTTAATGTGGTGTTGGTGTTGAGGGTCAACAAGCAAGGCGGCATCGATAGTGTGCGAGTGTCGCAGCCGTCAGGCAACCCAAGGGTGGATAAAGCAGCGCAGCGTCAAGTTCGCTCTGGCAAGTTTACACCCTTTACACAAAACGGCGTGCCCGTGGTGGGCAATGTAACACTAACAGTTAGCTACGCTGTACCTTAGCGCGCATTTTATTGAAATCATCTCATTAATTTTAAAATATATTTATAATTTTATGATTCTTTATGATAAGGCGAGCTGTGATATACGCCGCGCTATCATAGGGTGATATTAAACATTAAGGAGTCTGGCATGGACTTTATGCATTACTGGCAAATCAGCGACATGGTGACCAAAACCTTGTTTTTTTTGCTATTTATCTTGTCTATCGTCTCTTGGGTGACGGGGGTTATTCGCGTGCTACAAAGCCGCAAACTGGCCGCTACTGTCGCAGACGATTTGAG
>NZ_JAPEHS010000165.1:0-909 GCF_028823565.1 Psychrobacter sp. A3 | reverse complement strand
CCGCCTATCAGCCTTACTTTGCTATGGATCCTAAGCATGCTTTTACTGACCAAGAAGACCAGCACTGGCAACGATTATCTGGTACATTTACAGGCTAGCAACATTTAATTACATCTGTTACGATAGAGGGCAGTCAAATGTTATGTGTTTGACGCCACTCTGTCCTTGCCCATGATTCATACATGAGATATTTTGTTAATGCGCAGTATTTACCCCATAGGCAGCTGTTGGTGAGTGGAAAAGCGGTATTGATCACCATACTTTTTTGGACTCGACCCTATGACCACGCCCATAAAAACTCAGTGCCCCCATTGTCACGCTTGCTTTAAAGTAAAACAAACCCAATTGAACAAAGTAAACGCCACTGTCAACTGCGAGCAGTGTCATCAGAGCTTCTTAGTCAATCAGCACCTCATCGTCACCGCCGACACTGCCCCCAGCCCTCACGCTGCGACCGATACCGCCACTTCTACATCAAACAAAGCCGCGGCTCACAATGAGCTTATTCACGACGATTTAATTCATGATGACCTGATTGATGACGACCTCATCCACGATGAGCTGATTCATGATGACATGGATATAGGGGAGTCAGAAACCGACTTATTAGAGTACGATTCGCTCGACAGTATGGATGCATGGCTGACACAGGCGAGTCATCGCAGCCATACCTCCAACCAGCAGCCATCTGCAGCACAGACAAGCCCGGACTCATCGGCACAAGCAGCGCTAAGCTCTGCCGCCGCCAATGATATTCATGCCAATGTCGATGACAATGCGGACAATGCTTGGCTTGAGGCGTTGTTGAAAGAAGAAAGCCAAAACACACACAAAACACCAGACAACACCGACCTATCACAAATCTTACAAAAAATGGGCGTGCCGTTTAGTGACGAAGAAAAAAGCCAA
>NZ_JAPEHS010000164.1:0-952 GCF_028823565.1 Psychrobacter sp. A3 | reverse complement strand
AAAAAAAATCATGTCCATAAAGCTAGCTCCTATTGAAAATACCAAAGCAAGTCGCTTAATACAGTAGGCGTTTACCTTAGCCTAACGGATTTTGCTCAGCAATAGAAAAAAACTTTGTAGCACCGTGTATAGTCAGCGTTTTTTAAGGCACTCATATAGTCAATCCTAAATAAATTGACAGGCAGGATAGCAGGTGCCACGCCGTCATATTTTACGGGTATTTATTTTGCATAGCATCTATCGGCGTAGGCTCAGCATGTCATCGTGTTTTAAGTGAACAGAATCCTGTCGGGTCGTTTAGGGTTTTAGAGCGTCTTATAGGGTTTTGGGCACAGGATCGAGTAGGCGGTTAAATGCCCAGATGCTGATGCGCGCGCTGACCAGTGACAGCACTACGATCATCACTAGCGCAGAGAGTAAGGGTAGTGGCTGCTGCTTGGCCATCGCCAGCAAAACCTCACGGCTGATATCGTCAAACAGCAAAAACCATAACGCTAAAAAATACAGCCCCGTCAATAGCCAGACGACCATGATACCGCCCAGCATCAAGCGGTTGATTTCGTCTTTGTAAAGAGCGCGCTGCTGATGTTTAACAAACTTGCTGACTGCGATATAGGCTGCAAGGATGATGGATAGGACGGTGACCAGCTGTGCATTTAATGCCAGTTTGGTCTGAATCAGCATAAATAGGGCGCTGGCCAGTACATAACCGATCGCAAAGTATCCAATGTATGGCGGCAGCTGAGGCTGAGTGCTCGCGCGTGTTGTGGCCAGTCCGTGAGGGTCGGTAGCGGCGCTGGGTTTATTGAGATTGGTGGTTTTGCGTGACATAAGCGCGCCTTATTCAGATAAAAAGAGAGTCGCCATATTAGGGTGTGTCTTCAATTCATTCGATAGTTATAGTCGATACACTCTAAAAATGTCATAGCGCTACTGGGATGCTATTTTTAAA
>NZ_JAPEHS010000163.1:0-962 GCF_028823565.1 Psychrobacter sp. A3 | reverse complement strand
TATCCACTTCCTGAGTCGCAGCTCGACAGGTTTTTGCTGTGTATCTCGCTTGGCTATCCATCACCTGCCGCTGAGCGTGAGCTTTTGCAAGGTCAAGATCGCCGCGAGCTACTCAAAGGCTTGTCTGCTGTACTTGATACCGAGGCGGTATTATTGGCGCAGCAGGGTGTCAAGCACGTGTATGTGGCTGATGTGGTCTTGGACTATCTACAGCGGCTGGTCGCAAAGACACGCGCCAGCTCGGAGTATCATGGCCTTTCACCACGTGGTGTGCTGTCGCTACAGCGAGCGGCGCAGGCTTATGCGTATATATCAGGGCATATGGAGGTGACACCAGAGGACATCCAAGCCGTGTTTGCTGCCGTCACCGATCATCGCCTTGGTCAGCGTTTTGTGCCCGCGCATGTGACTGGTGGACAAGCGATGCAGACCATCGCCCAACGTATTTTGGCTGAGGTGGCTGTTATTGTTTGACCGTCTGTTTACTTATAATAGACTCACTTCTAAAGCTGCTCGTTTATTAGCGATAAGACGGTTAATTTTGAGGATAGGGTCGTTATGAGTCTGTTGCCAAATGCCTTTACTGTACCAGCGAACTCTGCACTACGCCGCTGGTTTGCCGCGCGTGCGCCCAAAAGCGATAGCGCCACCCTCACGCTGCGTAATGTCTATATTTTTTTTAGTCGTGAAGGCCTGCTGTTTGCTGTTTTGTTAATCATTACTTTTATCGCTGGCATCAATTATGGCAACAACTTGGTGCTGGGTTTGTGCTTTTATTTGGTTAGCGTTTGGCTTATCAGCTTTCATGTGACCTTTGCCCATATTTCAGGTCTCAAGGTGCAATTGATAGATGTCACTATGGCAGAGGCAGGTGCGCCTGTTTGGGTGACCTTAAAGCTGATTAGTGAGAGCCGCCAACCAAGACGGCAGCTATTATTTGGCTTTGAGCAGGTAGAGAGCAA
>NZ_JAPEHS010000162.1:0-969 GCF_028823565.1 Psychrobacter sp. A3 | reverse complement strand
AAAGCTTAGAGACCGTCATCGCAGGCGAGTCGTTGTTTAATGATGGTATCGGCGTCGTTATTTTTGTCCTGCTACTTGGTATTTTATCCAGCGGCGATATCCCAACAGCCAACTATGTGGCCCATACCTTGGCCGTTGAGGCAGGCGGCGGCATTGTGTTTGGTCTGGTGCTTGGGGCGATTTTGTACTATATGCTAAAGAGCATTGATAGTTATCAAGAAGAGGTGCTATTGACGCTGGCGGGGGTGATCGGCGGCTATGCGCTGGCCAGTCATTGGCATCTCTCAGGGCCACTGGCCATGGTCATGATGGGACTGATGGTTGGTAATCGCGGACGAGCACTGGCGATGAGTGACAAAACACGACACTATATTGATCTATTTTGGGAGCTGATCGATGAGATTCTCAATGCGATTTTATTTGTCTTAATTGGACTTGAGGTAGTGATGATTGCATATTCTGGCAATTTATTTATCGCTGCAGGTTTGACGATTGTTATTGCCTTGCTTGCCCGTTTTATCGTTGTCGGTATGACCACAAAGACCCTTCAGCGGCAGCTTGACTTGCCAACTGGAGCGTGGAAAGTACTGACATGGGGCGGACTGCGCGGCGGCATCTCGGTGGCACTGGTGCTGCAGCTACCAACGGGCGCAGAGCGTGATATTTTACTGGCGCTCACGTATGCGGTGGTCATCTTCTCTATCTTGGTACAAGGCTTGAGCGTTGGTAAGGTCGCAAAAAGCATTGCGCCTGATAAACAGGCCACCACGCTATAATTCGCTTAAAAGTCGTTTGTCCCTCTATTATCATCATAAAAAAAGACCAGCATAAGCATTTATTGCTATGCTGGTCTACTGTACAGTCAACCCGATATAAAAACGATACCTTGAGAGGAAAAGTTGTTTTTCGTAGCATCTGTCGGCGTAGGCACAGCACCCAAGAAAAACAACGTTTCATTGAGCGACTTGA
>NZ_JAPEHS010000161.1:0-1012 GCF_028823565.1 Psychrobacter sp. A3 | reverse complement strand
TAGAGTGACTAAACTTATTATTTTTAACCTCGAATCGTCTAAAAAATAGTCGCTGTCAGTGCCATGGTCGAATGTTCGACACGCCCTAAGCAAACACTCAAGGATGACTTATGCGCTTAGATAAGATTGTGCGATTGGACGGTTATATTCAAAGTATTTATTTGGCGGTATATCCAGACAAGATCATGCTGCTTGACGGCTGCTGCCGTGCTGATGTGCCGATGGTGCTGGCGTACATCACAGACACACTACAGCGCCCGATAAGCCAGCTCAAGGTAGTCATGGTGACACACATGCATCCTGATCACGCAGGCGGTGCAAATGCGCTTAAAAAAGCCACAGGCTGCCGTATCGTCTCAGCAGAAAAGTCACGGCAATGGTATGCAGGTATCGGCGGGCAAATGATGCATCTGGTTGATACAGGGCTGGCGTATTATGTGGCGCATCGCCAAAACCGTCCGCTAAAAAACCTATGGTATCCTGCGCACCTGCATCCTGATGTGATGGTAAAAGATGGCGACCGCGTGCCTGAGTTTGATGAGTGGCAAGTGCTTGAGACACCTGGACATACCGACCGTGACTTATCGCTATTTCATCTGCCCAGCCGGCAAGTATATGCCGCTGACTTAATCATTAAGCTGCGTCACAAGTTTGTCGCACCATTTCCTATTTATGATCCAAAACTATATATTCAGTCGCTGCAAAAAATCAAAGCGTTAAAGCCCTCGGTGGTGATGATGGCGCATGGCCGCGAGCTGGCGATAGACGACGCCACTTTTGATATGCTCATCACGCAGGCACCCAAGCATCCGCGTACCATTAAAGACACCATCAAACATAAGCTGCTATGGCGCAAAGACGCTAACTTTACTGTCTTTTCGCGTCGCCGTAACTCTAAACGATAGCGGTAACAGGCATGCAAAAAAAAGCCCCGTCACTATTAAGTTAGTGATGGGGCTTTTCAAATATGGTGGGCCGACCGCGACTCGAACGCGGGACCAATTGATTAAAA
>NZ_JAPEHS010000160.1:0-1014 GCF_028823565.1 Psychrobacter sp. A3 | reverse complement strand
TGATGCGTACCTATGGGCAAGAGCTAAACCCTGAGTCTTATGCCATCTGTAAAGCCGATATGCTGATCAAAGGGCAAGAGGTGAATAACATTAAGCTGGGCAATACCTTATCCAGTGATCAGCTGGTCGCTGAGAAGTTTGACTACATGCTATCGAATCCGCCGTTTGGGGTGGACTGGAAAAAGATATCAGGCGAGATTAAGGACGAGCACGAGCAAAAAGGTTTTGACGGTCGCTTTGGGGCTGGCTTGCCGCGGGTGTCTGATGGTTCGCTATTGTTCCTGATGCACTTATTAAGCAAGATGCGTCCGATCGTTAGTAACGAGCAGAGTGATGAGCAATCGACAGCCAATAGCAATCAGGGCAGCCGTAAAAGATGTTAAATGTTTTAACAACAAATTTAACAACATTCTATAGGTGCTACTAGGTAATGACAAGTAATATCAAAAGACTTGAAGTTTTGATATTAAAGGGCTTTAGAGGTTTGAGGTAATGCTAGGAAGTGGTGAAATACGATGATTGGTGCGCTCGGCGGGAATCGAACCCACGACCCTCGGCTTCGGAAACCGATACTCTATCCAACTGAGCTACGAGCGCATAAAACAGACTTAAAAATCAAGACCGCTTAGTCTAACAAATAAAAGTCAGAAAGCCAATAAACGAAGGCAGAGATTGAGGTTTTTTAAGAAAAAACAGGATAGTCATTAAACAAGCATGGCAATCTACCCGCCTTTTCCCTTATAATGTCAGGGAGAATTCATATTTATAATCACCGATTGCAAGTGTGCTGGCACGCGGGATGGCTGTTTGCTATTGATGACGAGAGGTCGTCAAAGGAGGACAGACAGAATGTCCGAGCCGTGCCAGCCTTTGTATACGTAATAAGAGAACGTGACGAATGAGAAAAGTAGTTATGTTATCGGCAGCTGCCATTCTAGGAATCGCTAGTATCGCGGTGAGCCAAGCTGAAAGTGTTGTCGACACGCCTGTGACTGTCTCTGATGTAGCAGAAGC
>NZ_JAPEHS010000159.1:0-1021 GCF_028823565.1 Psychrobacter sp. A3 | reverse complement strand
ACGACTTGCTATGGGCGCAATCGTCATCTTTATAATCTACTTGCTAGTCTGGCGCAAGGCAGCGTTAGGCCGCGCGAGGTGGTTATCGTTAATGATGACGCCGAGGCTGAACGTCTGGCAGATTACGATTTAAATATTATTAAGATAGCAACGACTACAGCGACTGAGCATGGATTGACGAGTAGCGCCTCGTTTGATATCGGTCGTAACCGTAATCTTGGCGCTGCACGTGCTAGTTATGAGGCTATGATTTTCTTGGATGTGGATTGTATCGTCGCCTATGACTTTATCGAAGGGTTATATGATAAATTGCAAACGCATCCTGATGCGCTACTGATGGGACAGCCACGTTATTTAACGCGCCCTTTGACGGATGATGAAGGTAGTCAACTACAGCAAGGTCAAATGGCGTCTGACGCTTTAGACCAGCTGTCGGTATTTAACCCTTATCGTGATAACTTTACCCAACAGCGCAATGACAATGTCGATGCTAATATTAAAAAAACGCAAGACTATGGCGCATTTTGGAGTCTATGCTTTGCGATAATGCGTCATCAGTTTGAGCGGATTGGTGGCTTTGATACCGATTATATCGGCTACGGCGCTGAAGACACAGATTTTGCTTTTATGGCACGTGCTTTAGACATTGATTTTTATCTGACCAATGATGTGGTTTACCATCAGCAGCACAGTGTCTACCGGCCGCCACTCAATCATCTCGATAGCATAGTGATTAATGCCAATCGCTTTTATGACAAATGGCAGCATTGGCCGATGGCAGGCTGGCTGGCAGCGTTTGCGCAGCTAGGTTTGATTGACTGGCAAGAGGCGCAGACAGTGTCCATTGAGATTCTTCGTCAGCCAAGTAGCGCTGAGATTGACGCCGCACATTGTCCAGCTGCGCCTTATGTGTAGACGGCTCTTAGTTCTGCTAATCCCGAGGCGTCACTAGTATCAATGAGTAGTGAGTTTTGATGGGCAACTAATACTGACGGATAATCTCCACACCTGTCGGCGGCGT
>NZ_JAPEHS010000015.1:0-40797 GCF_028823565.1 Psychrobacter sp. A3 | reverse complement strand
CCGCCTCTGTACTGATTGTCTCATCGCTACGCAATAGCTCAGAGTATATATCTGGCTGCGCCAAACGGCTAGCCAAAACCGCATAAAACTGCTCAAGCAAACTGATATAAGCCACGCTTTGGTGACTTGCCTGCTCACCTAAGACAGCTGGGGTCACGGTTTGCTCTAGTTGATCGATGATACTCATAGATGACTGCCTCTATCGGCCATTGATGGAAATTTACAAAATGACAAGCTTATATTTTATTATGACTAGGGTTGACGCTATTGAAAAGCAGTATCGGTACAGAAAAAGTACTGGCTGTATGCTTTCAATAACAGCGCCAGTGTCGCAAAACCACGTCGACATTGATGACCTATCATGCCAGCTCAAACGCTACCTAATTCAGGTTTGACGGCTATCAATCATTGCATGGCTACATTATTCACCAGAAACGCATAAAAACGCAGCGTTTTGTCACATAATAGGTTTTGGCATTGGCTCAACTACTGTTAATATTATGGCTTACCTCGGTGCTCGATCAGCGATAATTTGGTTCCCTATAAAACATAACACCACTAGCGTATGGCTGGGATAAATATAGCTTATGCTGAGATTACCTAGGCTTAAGTTACGTAAAGATAAAGTGAGATAGCTTCAGCAGACACAGTCGATAAGTAAAATGTATCTCGCTAAGAGCGCATTTTTAGCCCATTTAGATGGCTATCGATTGAATTGAGAACACGCCCTAGTAATGATCGTCAGTTTTTATGCAGCCGTAACGCTTAGGCTTTGAACGTTGTCATTTCTCGCATTGTCATACATCAGGCGCATCCTAAGGATTTTTCTTTGTTAAACCATACCACTCTTATCATTATTATTACGGTTATCATCAGCTTGTTGGCATGGCAAAACAAACGCTTGTTTAACCGTTTTATTTTTTATCCGCCAGCGGTAAACAACGGACAGTGGGATCGTTTTGTGACGCATGGTTTTATCCATGCCGACAGCATGCATCTATTGTTTAACATGTTTACGCTGTATTTTTTTGGTCGCGCCATCGAAGGGCTGTACCAGCCGTGGTTTTTGTTTGGTTATGGGTTTGTGGTGTTTTATGTGCTTGCCATTGTTATCGCTATGGTGCCAAGCTATCTAAAAAACAAAAACAATGCCAGCTATCTAAGTCTTGGCGCGTCAGGCGGGGTTTCAGCGGTGCTGTTTGCCTTTATCTTGCTGGCACCGTGGGAAAGCCTTTACTTATTTGCCATTGTTCCGATTCCGGCGATTTTATTTGCAGTAGCATATGTGGCTTATAGTATTTATGCAGATAGGCGCGGCGGCTCAAACATCAATCATATGGCCCATATGTGGGGCGGCGCGTTTGGGGTGGTGGCCACGATTGTTTTAGAGCCGCGTGTCTTGCCGCACTTTATCAACGCGCTGCTGTCGCCAGGTTTTTAGAGCCGCTATGGCTATGGCTGATAATGGTCGATAGACAATCATCTCATTGATGGTTTGACTTTTTATGTATTGCGTTTTTATAAGCGCACAACCTCTCCTTTATGTTGTTTTATTATGATTATAGATGTTATCGGTGATATTCACGGCTACGCGGACAAGCTTGTCGGTTTGCTTAAACAGTTGGGTTATGTCCATAATGGTCAATACTTTGTGCCGCCAGAGGGCCATCGAGCGCTGTTTATTGGCGATTTGATGGATCGTGGGCCCCAGCAAGTGGCGACGTTGGAGATTGTGTTTGCCATGCTAGATGCTGATGTCGCCGACGCGGTGATGGGCAATCATGAGTATAACGCGCTGGCTTTTGCCACACCCGACCCGGACGTGCCTGGCGAGTATCTGCGCTCGCACGATGCGGTGCATACCCGTCAACACGAGGCGTTTTTGGCAGAGGTGCCTTTTGGCTCGGCGGCGCATCAGTACTGGCTTAAGCGTTTTTATGAGATTCCGTTGTGGCTCGAGACTGACTATGCCTGTTTTGTCCATGCTTGCTGGGATGTAGATAGCATGGCTGTGCTAAAGCCGTTGCTCACCGCAGATAATTGTCTGACGCCGCATGCGCTTGAGGTGACCTCGCGTGAGTTTAGTCCGGCCTTTGATGCGCTAGAGCGAGTGCTAAAAGGTGTGGAGACACCTTTGCCAGACGGCTTAGTAATGGTCGATAAAGAAGGCACGGAGCGCAAGCGGGTACGGGTACGCTGGTGGCTGGATGCGTTGAACCAGCGCACGCTGTATGAAGTTGCTCGCGCGCCCGCTTCGGCATTGGCGCAGATTCCTCAAGACGTCTTGGCTGATAATATCGATTTTGCCTTAAAAACTCACAAACCTGTGTTTGTCGGGCATTATTGGCTGACAGGTACGCCTGAGCCGCTCAGCGCGCAAGTCGCTTGCACAGATTATTCTGCCGCCGTAGACAGCGGCTATCTGACGTGCTATCAGCTTGATACGACCAAACCATTACCACTCACAGCAGATAGCTTTGTACAGTATCGTCACGATCAGCGCTAAGACCGCGTATGATGCGCGCTACCTGCTGACGCTTCTGTGTTCTGTGATGCGTGAGGGGACAAAAACGCGATAGTATGGCGAAACCTCAATCTTGGCTTTACGAACGCGGCAAAACTTTTGTATGATGGTCTTTTTGAGGATATCGCATCATGAGCACCCAATCAGCTACGATTCAACCTAATCCTATCGCCTCTCCTGCTGGCCAGCCAAAAGTCGGCATCATTATGGGCTCACAATCTGATTGGGCCACCATGAGCGCCGCCGCCCAGCTACTGGCCGACTTTGATATTGCCTTTGATTGCGAAGTGGTCTCAGCGCACCGTACGCCTGATAGATTGTTTGACTACGCCAAATGTGCAAAAGACAATGGCCTACAAGTGATTATCGCGGGTGCTGGCGGGGCGGCACATCTGCCTGGTATGTGTGCCAGCCAAACGCCGCTCCCTGTCTTTGGTGTACCGGTCAAGTCCTCCATGCTCAGCGGCTGGGACAGCCTACTCTCTATCGTACAGATGCCAAAAGGCGTGGCGGTCGGCACTCTCGCTATTGGGACGGCAGGCGCATATAACGCCGCTTTGCTGGCGATTCAAGTATTGGCATTACATGACGAGGCGGTGGCCAGCAAGCTCGATACGCTGCGTCAGACGCAAACCGATACCATCCTTGCCAGCCCAACTCCAGGTATCATTAATCAATCCGCCTAGCGATTTATGGTATCTGGGCTGATGGTTATCATACGAAACAACCATGCAAAAACATGCAAAGCCAAGCGATCATTCATCTTAGCGCGTCTAGCGATTGTTTTAAAATGCGCGCTTAGCATGCGGGTTCACCCAAGAATAAGGTGCAGAAATTGCGCCTTTTCCTATTTTAATACGCTCGTTTTCATCCATTACTTATTCAAAGAGTTACTATCATGACCACAGCCAATGCTTATCCTGTTACTCAAACTATCCGTACCATCGGTATCTTAGGTGGTGGTCAGCTGGGCATGATGCTCGCCCAAGCTGCGCTACCGCTCGGCTATCAATGCGTGTTTTTAGAGGACAATGCGGACTGCCCAGCCAGCCTCTATGGTACGGTATTTTCAAGCGCGCAGCTCGATGACTTTATCGCAGCGGCCGATGTCTTTACCTTAGAGTTCGAAAACACGCCAACTGCCACGGTCGAAAAACTGGCCAGCCTCTCAACATCAGGCAACAAACAAGGCATGTTTCCGCCGCCAGTGGCCTTAGATATCGCTCAAGATCGCTTAAAAGAAAAGCGGATGTTTAATGACTTAGCAATCGCCACGGTGCCTTTTCAAGAAGTCAGCTCTGAGGCTCAGTTAAAGCAAGCCTGCGATGAATTAGGGCTACCTATCGTTCTAAAGACCAGCCGCGGCGGTTATGACGGCAAAGGCCAGTATGTCATCAAACAAGACAGCGACATCACCAAAGCTTGGCACGACCTCAAAGACGCGGTCAGCGGTAAAGGCAGCCTAACGCCTACCCCAGCGCCGCTGATTGCCGAAGGTTTTATCAACTTTAGCCGCGAGGTATCTATCATTGCGGCTCGCGCCCAAGATGGTAGTGTGCGCTGTTATGATTTGGTCGAAAACCACCATCATCATGGCATTTTGGCCAAGACCCAAGCGCCTGCTGTCGGCACCAGCCATATCTTTAGCCAAGCCAAAGAAGCCATCACCACGATCATGAACCACTTAGGTTATGTAGGCGTGATGGCGCTTGAGCTGTTTGTCACCAAAGATGCGCGCGGTCATGACTATCTGCTGGCCAATGAGATTGCGCCGCGGGTACACAACTCTGGGCATTGGAGCATCGAAGGGGCGATTACCAGTCAATTTGAAAACCATATCCGCGCGGTGGTCGATTTGCCATTAGGCGATACTGATAACGTCCATCCAGCGATTATGGTCAATGTGCTGGGTCAATACCCTAACATCAGCGACGTACTGGCTATCGATGGTGCCCATTATCACAGCTACCACAAGGCTGAACGCGACGATCGTAAAATCGCTCATATCACCTTGATGCCCAATGACGTCACTGACTTAGAGCCTTCGATGGCCAAGCTGGTCGCCATCTTACCCAACAAAGTCGGTTTGGATAAAGAGTACGCTGCCGTCCAAAAGCCTCAAGAGCCTGCCAGTCCACAAACGAACAGCACCGCCCAAGACGCCCAGACGCTCGATAGTAAGGCCGCGAACAACGCTGCACCCCAAGCTACAGACCGCCAAGTGGAAAGTGAGGCGAAGGTGCAACCCACACAGGACAAAACCACACAGGCAAAAAAATAATGCAGATTTGGGTAGATGCAGATTCGGTACCATCCATTGCCAAAGACTTGATTATCAAGACTGCTGAGCGCACACAAACGGCGGCGATATTCGTCGCCAATCAGCCGATTAAACTGCGCCGCTCACCCCTGCTCACCATGACGGTGGTACCATCGGGGTTTGATAAAGCCGATGATTATATCGTTGAGCAAATACAGGCAGGCGATCTGGCCATCACCAGCGACATTCCTTTGGCCAATGATATTTTGGACAAAGGCGCGTTGGTGCTTACCACGCGCGGCATCATTTATACTAAAGAAAATATTAAGCAAAAGCTGAACATGCGTGACTTTATGGATACCATGCGCGGCACTGGCGTCTTAGAGCCACAAGAGATGAGCGGACAAAAACCTTATGGCGAGCGTGACAAAAAAGCCTTTGCCGATGGTCTAAACAAGCTGGTGCGCTGATCTTCCACGTATTTTTGCAGATCTTGCAAACCCTATACACTCTACAACCAAACACTATGCAAACGGCACGCTTCATAACGAAGTGTGCCGTTTATTGTTGTTAGTCTATATACAGTCTTTAAGATGTGCTTTTCCAGACACGCTTTGATAGGGCGATGACATTGGCAAAACGGCAAAACGCAATATTGTTTAAAGCCCTGTATCATTTAAATCAGTCAAAATACTGTGTTGTCAAAGCGCTATGATAAAAGCGCAGACGTCATCGTAGTTAATATATAACAATAGGAATGCATATGAAAATTTTAGTGATTGGAGCAAGTGGCCGTGTGGGTACAGATTTGGTCGAACAACTATTGGCAGACGACCATCAGGTCATCGGTACCACGCGTCAGGATAAAAAACTGTTTGATAACGACAATTACCGTCAGCTAGACTTAGATATCACCGCCGAAAAAGACGCCATCGCCGAGCAAATAGAGCAAGATATCGATGCGGTCTATTTTGTTGCAGGCTCAGGCGGCAAAAACGTTTTAGAAGTGGACTTACATGGCGCTGTAAAGACCATGCAAGCGGTAGAAGACAAAGGCATCAAACGCTATATCATGCTAAGCACGGTGTTTTCGTTAGACACCAATAAGTGGGACACTCCTGGCATTGCTGATCTAAAAGAATACTATATCTGTAAGCATTACGCCGATCAGTGGCTGGTCAACGACAGCACGCTTGACTATACCATCGTACAAGCAGGGGCCTTAAAGGAGCGTGCAGGGACTGGCAAAATCACCATCAACGATGACAATGCAGGCGAAAATGCGATTGCAGATGTGGCGGCGACCTTGACTGCGGTATTGGGCGCAAACAATACCATCAAAAAAGTCTTTAGTCTGCACAATGGTGAGACCGCCATCAACGAAGCCATCGCTACGTTATAGTAGATAATAGGTAGCATATATAGTTGATTCTAAATAAAACAGATACATTCTATGTCAACGTGGAACTGTATCGTTTTTATACTGAACTCACTATACAATCTACAACTTATAAATACGGTGCTGAATCAGATTAACGACCGTTACAGCTAAAAAAGACAAAAGCGAGTCAGCCTTTTTGCTTGACTCGCTTTTTTATGACGGTCTATTAGAAGACATAATATTAGAACGCTTGCACTTACAATGCATTTACAGCCCAGTTACGCCAAACCACTAGGAAAGGCAATCACTTCCTCCAAGCTGCGCGCTCCTGTTGTCACCATCAATAACCGATCGATACCAACCGCGATGCCGCTACAAGGCATCAATGCATCAGAGGCTGCCAATAGATGCTCATCGATTGGCATGGCTGGCAGGTCATGCTGCTGACGCCGCTCATTGTCCTGCTCAAAACGCTGGCGTAACGCTGGCCCATCTGCCAGCTCATCATACGCATTGGCAATCTCAATGCCATTGATATACAGCTCAAAACGCTTGGCAACGGTATTACCCTCTTTATCCACCGCAGTCTTTGCCAGTGCTGCCGTCGCTGGTGGATATTCAATAATCAGCGTCGGCAGATCATGACCTAAATTTGGCTCGACGACGTGGCTAAACAGCAAGTCAAGCCAGCTTTGGCGGATGCTCTCCTCGCTCTGACCGGCGTCGTTTTTTTCAGCCTTATTGATGCCCGTATTAAAATCAAACCCCATCAGCCCTTTATCCTCTGCAACTGCTTGTAGCGTCGCAAGGCTAGCGGTCAGCGGATGAATCCCGACAAAATCCATAAAAGCATCGACATAGCGATAATGACTTAGCACCACTGCATGACCATATAGGCGCTCCCAGCTCGGCGGCCATATCCTCAAGACTATAATGGGGCTGATACCACTCCAGCATGGTGAATTCGATATTATGCCGCACCCCTATCTCATTGTCTCGAAACACAGGACAGATCTGATAAATCGGCACTTGCCAGCTGGCGAGTAAACGCTTCATAGCAAACTCAGGCGAGGTATGTAGATAGTAGGTGCGCGGTTTGTCTTGATAGGTGACCGCCGCGGCGACCGACTGCAAAAAAGTATCGGTATTGCCCGCTTGCGACAGTAGCGGCGTCTGCACCTCTAATACGTGCCGCGCTGCAAAAAACTGCCGCACCTTACTCATAAAATGCGCGCGCTGCTGTGCCATGGCAAGCGTCATGGTCGGCGCATAACTGGGCTGGGAGCAAGCGTTTGGGTTTGATGTAACTGATGCTTTGGAACTCATGATGATGTACTACAACTTTTATAAAAACCTATGGAAAATACGCCTAAAACTGCCACTCGCGGCGCAAATGATAGTCACGGCGAAGCTGATCAAAAGCCGCGGCCTTTACCTGACCCTCAGCGAGCGTGGCTCGCAGCGCTTTATCATCTTGCATGATGTCATAAAACTTAACCAGCCTATCAGGGTGTGCCTGTAGCTCAGACCACAAAAACATATTGAGCGGTAGCAGCTGATGCATCGACTGCGCAGGGCTGATTGAGAGTTTTTCACAGAGCGCATCATAGATCATTTGAGTGCCGCGCAGCTTACCTTCCAAGGTGTAGCCAGCGATATGCGGGGTGGCAATCGCCAGTTTGCTTAGCAGTGCTTCCTCAATTTGCGGCTCATGCTCAAAGACATCGAGCACCACTTGCCGACCGGTACGCTCAATATCCGCCTGCAAGGCAGCGGCATCGATGACGGGCCCGCGAGCACTGTTGATCAATAAGGTACTGGCTGGCATCGCATCCAGAGCGTTTTTGTCGATTAAATGCCGCGTTGGATACTCATGGGCATGACTACTATGATGGGCACTGCCCGCCACACTGGTCGCACTCGATTTGTCAGTCAAGGGCACATGCAGGCTGACCACATCGCTTTTTTCGATGACTTGCGCAAAGCTGGCATTATTGAGGCTTGAGGCTGGTAGCAGCGGATCATAGCCGAGCACTTGCCAGCCCAAACTACTGGCATATTGCGCCAATGTACTACCGATATTGCCCAGTCCAATAATGCCCACTGTGGGCGGCGTCGATGACCGCTGCCAGTACTCAGGCCGCAAGGTCAAAATAGCGCTCAGCACATACTGCGCCACAGAGTGCTTGCTACAGCCTGCCGCATTGGCAAAGTGAATACGACGCGCCGCTAAGTAATCTTGATCGACATGATCGGTACCAATCGTCGCCGAACCGACAAACCTCACACTGTCATTGTCTTTCAATAAATCTGCGTTGACGTGGGTCACTGAGCGTATCAGTAAGACATTGGGCTGCGTATCCGCCAATAGCTGCGCATCGATATCGCGCCCTGCCACTTTGATCATACGCACGCGCCGTCCTGTCGTCCCACTGAGCGTGTCATTATTAAAAAACTCAGACAAGCTGGCGATATTGCTATCGGCCACGATGGTGAGGTCTGTTGCTGCATTTGGTTTATTTTCCATTGCCACATCCGCGCTCTTATTTAACATGGTCGTGTACCTCTATTCTGATTTAGTCACAGTTGGCAACGTCTGAGTCTCAGACAGTACCACGTCTTGCTGAGCAAATATCTCATTTTTATGCTGAGATATCCATTCACGCCACACGGCCAGCCCGATGGCTAGCACCACAGGCCCGATAAACAAACCGACAAAGCCAAACGCTGTCAGCCCGCCCAATACCCCGATAAATATAATGATAAAAGGAATCTTGGTGGCACCGCTGATGACGATAGGCCGAATCAAATTATCCACCCAGCTAATGACAAATATCCCCCACAGTGCCAGACCGATGCCCTCAACTGTATGACCTTGGCTTAGCAGCCAGACCGACACCCCGCCCCACACAAACGGCGTCCCAAACGGAATCAAGGCAATAATAAAGGTAACGATGGTCAACAAAATAGGACTGGGCGCGCCTGAGAAATAATAGCCAATACCGGCAAGCAAAGCCTGCGCCAGCGCGGTCAGCCCGATGCCATAGACTACCGCTCGTGTCGTCGTGCCGACCGAATCAATATAGCCATCAATGCGATTGCCAATGATATTGCGCAGGGCTTGGCGTATTTGCCGTACCAAACTGGTGCCATCTCGGTAAAAAAAGAACAGCGTCATCAATGCCATACCCAGCTTGGCAAGTCCACTAAACACCACATCAAAGGCGACTTTGCCATAATATAAATGTGACTGCACCCACATCCGAAACGCTTCTAGCGTGCCCTCTGGGTTTTTATTGATGCGCCACAAGATATCTTTGACCTGCTGACCGATAACTGGCAGGTCCTTGATGGACTCTGGCACATCCAGATAGCCCACCTTGATACGATAGATCAAGTTGCTAATAAGGCTCAACGCCTCTTGTTGTAAAATAAAAACCCCAATGACCAGCGGTATACCGATGATAAGTGAGATACTCACGGTCATAATCGCCGCGCTAAAGTCTGGACTGAGCTTTACTTTTTCATGAAAAAAACTATAAATAGGAAACGTCACATACGCCAAAATCGCCGCCCACAAAGCCGGCACAATAAAAAACTGTACCACCTGAAAGCACAGTACAAATAACGCAACCAATAAGGTAATGGCCAGCAGGCGCTGAATAATAAATTCTTTTGTCCAGTTTTCAATCATAGCGTATAAACCAAGGGCTGACAGCAAAGACCATTACAGCTTTGCTGACAAGTTTATAAATGGGTGATGAATATCCGTCTATAGATCATGTCCATAAGTCGTATTCACAAGCGAGGGTTTGTCCAACATTCATAGCGATAACACCATCACGATAGCAGTAGCAAGTCCTATGATACCGTAACACATTTAGCAGCCATTCTTTTTATAAAAACACACCAAAATCAAAGCGATTATCACCCTCATTATGCAATAAAATATCCCAAATAAATAACGCTATGTTGTAATCTTTACTTACAACTTTCTCTATACAATCTTATCGAGCTATGAGCACAATAACCACACTGCATCATAGGGTTTTGGTCGATAAAAACCATCACCGACAGCAGCGCGCTTCTGCCCATTTGCAGCAGATATCTCATCAGGTAATTCACCGGCGCGTTCTATTTGTCACGGTAATTGATGTTATACTAAAGCGATTATTTTACGCTTTTTGGGCGCATCAATGGCAATCCACCATAAAATAAAGACCGTTACAAAGCCGCTATCACATGGACATCGCCATTTTGATATCAAATCAAGAGGTTAGCGTCGTGTTATCGATGACGCTAATTTGAGAGATTAGCAGGATATAGGCGCACGTATCAGGTGCCGCTTTACGCCTTCTCTCAAAGCGAAAGTTTCAGCTAGGCGCTGTATGATTTAATAATCAAGCGGTCTATACCAGTGCTGTATAACCGCATTATTTTGCATAAATGTTGTTTGAATGAATGTTGGATTTTTAGACCCACACTGCCTGACCACATTTTAAATACTATATCGATAGGAAAAATAACAATGTCAAAAGACACTGATAATCCCAATCTAAACCCCTCGAGCGAGGCCAGTCATACCAGCAAGCCGCCAGAGACCGTTACTTTTGCACTGGCACAGTCACACTTTTTGGTCGGTGATATCAACGCCAACGCCGAAAAAATGCGCACCTTAGCGCTGCAAGCACGTGAGCAAGGCGCCGACGTTATCGTCTTTCCAGAGCTGGCCTTATTGGGCTACCCACCACAAGACCTATTGCTGCGTCCAAGCTTGTCAGGCCGCGTCAAAAGCGCGCTATCTACCCTAAGCGATATCGACGACATCGTTATGATTGTCGGCTATCCGCACGTCGATCATCACGGTACCTTCAACTCAGCGGCCATCTTACATAATGGTCATCAAAAAGGCTTTTATCATAAGCAAATTTTGCCAAATTATGGCGTGTTTGATGAACGCCGCTACTTTGATAAAGGCCGCAATCAAGTACTGTTTGACTATAAAGGTATCACCATCGGTCTGCTGATCTGCGAAGACTTGTGGGAAAAAGGCCCAGTCGCTGAGCTAAAAAAACAAGGCGCTGATATGATCGTCAGCCTAAACGCCTCACCGTTTGAGATTGAAAAACAAGAAAACCGCAAGACCATGCTGGCCAAACGCAGCCGCGAAAACAACTTACCTATTATCTATATCAATGCCGTGGGCGGACAAGATGACTTGGTGTTTGATGGCGGCTCAATGGCGATACAAGCAGATGGCAGCGTCGCCCACGAAGCGCCGCGTTTTATGAGCCAATTACTGCTGGCCACTTTAGATGTCAAAACAGCCAAGTTCGACAGCCAAACCAAAGCGCCACTGAGCTTGAGCCGCGAGTCGGAGATGTATCAAGCATTGGTAGTAGGGCTACGTGATTATGTCAATCTTTCTGGATTTTCAGGTGTCATCGTCGGCCTGTCAGGCGGTATCGATTCTGCCTTGACGCTTTGTATCGCGGTCGACGCGCTGGGCGCAGATAAAGTCTATGCAGTGATGATGCCGTACGAATATACCTCACAGATCAGCTTAGAGGACGCGCAAGCACAAGCGCGCCGCTTAAACGTTTCTTATACTGTCTGTCCAATCTTTGATGCGGTGGAAGGTATCCGTCATACGCTAGCGCCACTGTTTCACAAATCGCCTGCTGATACCACCGAAGAAAACATCCAAGCGCGCGCGCGCGGTGTGGTGCTGATGGCACTGTCCAACAAGTTTGGTCATCTGGTCATCACCACTGGCAACAAGTCAGAGCTGGCAGTTGGTTACTCAACATTATATGGCGACATGGCAGGCGGTTTTGATGTACTAAAAGACGTCTATAAATCACAAGTATATAAGCTGGCAAGCTACCGTAACCGCCTAGAGGACACACCTGTGATTCCAGAGCGCGTCATCACACGGCCGCCGTCCGCTGAGCTGCGTCCTGACCAAAAAGACCAAGACAGCCTGCCTGATTATGATGTATTGGACAGCATCTTGATGTCGTATATCGATGAAGACATGGGCTATCAAGAAATCGTCGATAAAGGGTTTGAGGCAGCTATGGTGGCCAAGGTCATCAAGATGGTGGATAACAGCGAGTACAAGCGTCTACAAGCGCCAATCGGCACCAAAATCAGTCACAAAGCCTTTGGCCGTGAGCGCCGCTATCCACTGGTTAATAAATGGTCTATTAAAGGCTAAGCCCGCTTGTTAAAACAGTCGTCTCACTTTTATCATTAGCTGGGTGCTTGCCCAGCTTTTTTAGTTTTTATAAATAAGTTTTTTTGTTTATTCCCTACTTATCTATCATTTTGTATCTGAGTACGTCATGAGTTTGCTAACCGCTAGTGTGTTTTTGCTTTTATTACTTGCCTTGAGTGCCTTTGTCTCTGGCGCTGAGATTGCCATTGCTGCTGCTCGCAAGATCAAGCTACAAATCATAGCAAAAGAAGGAGAGGTACGCGCCCTTGATGTGCTACATATGCAAGACAATCCTGGTGGCTTTATCACTGTGGTGCAGGTGGTATTGAACGCCGTTGCCATCTCCGCAGGTGCTATCGGTGAGTCTGCTATCAGCCCTTATTTTCAATTGGTGGTCAAAAACGAAGCCGTCTCGTCAGTCACCTCCTTTGTCCTCATCACCAGCCTGTTTTCTTTGCTCGCGGACTTGATGCCCAGACGCTTGGCGATGTCCAATGCTGAGGCTTTTGCCGTGCGTTTGGTGCGGCCAATGATGGCGCTGACGTTTATCTTTAAGCCTGTTATTTGGGTGTTTGACGGCGCGGCCAATATGTTGTTTAAGTTTTTTGGTATCTCCACCAGTCGTCAAGATGACATCACGCCAGAAGACATCTATGCGGTGATGGATGCTGGTGCCGAGGCAGGCGTGCTCAAAAAACAAGAGCATCATTTGATAGAAAACATCTTTGAGATGCAGGAGCGTACCGTCACCTCAGTGATGAACCCTCGCGAGCATATCGTGTACTTCGATACAAAAATGAGTACCGAACAAATCGTCGAGACGATGATTGAACAGCCGCACAATAAGTTTTTGGTCTGTCATGACGATGATTTAGAGCATATCATCGGCTATGTCGAATCTCGTAGTTTTTTGGCGTTGGTACTCAATAAGCAAGAAGTCAGCCTCACGGACAAGTCCCTGATAAAACCAGCGCTGTTTGTGCCAGATACCTTGTCATTGTTTGAAGTGCTGGAGATGTTTAAATCCACAGGTGCTGACTTTGCTGTCATCGTCAATGAATATGGCTTGGTGGTGGGCGTCATTACCTTAAGGGATGTCATGAGCATCGTCATGGGCGAGCTTGTGACATTAGAGGAGCAGCCTATCGTTCAGCGCACTGACAACTCATGGCTGATCGATGGTATGACGCCGATCGAAGATGTGGTGCGCGCGCTCGATATCGTCAATCTGCCGCGCAATCAAAACTATGAAACCATCAGCGGCTTTATGATGTATATGCTGCGCAAAATCCCCAAAAAGACCGACTCTATCGAATATGCCAACTATCGTTTTGAGATCATCGCCACCGACAACCTCAAAATCACCCAAATGCTGGTTACCAGACTTGATGAGACAGGGTAACTGGAGAATAGTTAGAGAAAATATAGGACGGCATCTACTCTCGCGACCCAAATATGGCGGTACCCACGCGCACCATCGTCGAGCCATGAGCGATGGCGTCCGCCATGTCCCCACTCATGCCCATGCTCAGCGTATCCCAATGCGCCAAGTCTGGATGCTTATCTTTAATGTCTTCAAACAACTGCTGGGTACGGGCAAAGGCATTGGTATCTGTCTTGGCAGGGATAATCATCAGTCCGCGCAGTATCAGACGCTCATAGCGCTTCATGGCACTTATCAGCTCAGGCAACTCGGCTGGCAGACAGCCTGACTTACTGTCTTCATCATCAATATTGACCTGCACCAATACATTCAATGGCGGTAAATCCTCTGGCCGCTGATCATTTAAGCGCTTGGCGATAATGCCGCGCTCGACCGTTTGCACCCAATCGAAATGCTCAGCGATATCACGGGTTTTGTTGCGCTGGATACTGCCGATGTAATGCCAAACGATATGCTCAGCGTCAGGTTGACTTTGTAGCTCATTGATTTTTTCGAGCGCTTCTTGTAAGTAGTTTTCTCCAAAATGGCGCTGACCTTGCTGCGCCAGAGTCGCGATCATCTGTGCAGGTTTGGTTTTGGAGACGGCCAGTAGTGTTACCTGCTCGGCTTGAGAGTCCGCTTGCTCACAAGCTGCGATCACCTGTGCACGAACGCGTTGCCAATTGTCGATTAAGTATTGCTTATCCATAGTATTTTCGCTGTTGTTATATAGGTTTGTTTATAAGCTTCGCCCATTGCGGTTGGGTCTAGCAATTGGGTCTAACATTAACTGTCTCGCTCCCCATCTGCGACCTACAACGCTAGACAAATTTTACATTTTCTTTGGGCAGTAGATGGTTAAATGTCGGCAGTCTTGTTATGATATTGTTACATGGTCTAACATATGCTACTGAATATAAGCGTCATGGTAAAGACAAGGTAGGTTGGCAGATCGCTTTACCCAAGGCTGCGTCCTGCTGCGCCACATATTAGCATCACACCATCATTGGCCTTTACCATCTTTTGTTTGACCTTTTTTGACTGATAGGACTATCCGATTATGGCTGAAAAAAACACCTTAAGCATCGAAGACTTGTTGCGTTTTACGGTTAAACATAAAGCATCTGATTTACATATTTCAGCCGGTATGCCCGCGATGATTCGTGTCGATGGCGAGATGACGCGCATCAATATGCCAGCGATGACGCATCAAACGGTGCATCAGCTGATTTATGACATCATGAATGACAAGCAGCGCGCCGATTTTGAGGAGTTTTTTGAGACGGACTTTTCTTTTGAGATTCCCAATCTTGCCCGCTTTCGGGTAAACGCCTTTAATCAAAACCGCGGCGCAGGTGCTGTGTTTCGTACCATTCCCTCCAAGGTCCTAACGATGGAAGATTTGGGCATGGGCGATGTGTTCAAACGCGTATCAGACTTCAAACGCGGCGTGGTGCTGGTGACTGGCCCGACCGGCTCTGGTAAATCCACGACGCTGGCAGCCATGATTGATTATATCAATGAGAGCCGCAAAGAGCATATTTTGACCATCGAAGACCCAATCGAATTTGTCCACGAATCGAAAAAAAGCCTCATCAACCAGCGCGAAGTACACCGCGACACATTAGGGTTTGAGCCAGCCCTACGCTCGGCACTGCGTGAGGATCCCGACGTTATCTTGGTGGGTGAGCTACGTGACCTTGAGACCATTCGCTTGGCACTAACGGCAGCTGAGACCGGCCACTTAGTCTTTGGCACCCTGCACACCAGCTCAGCGGCCAAAACCATTGACCGTGTGATTGATGTGTTCCCTGCCGCCGAAAAAGACATGATTCGCGCCATGCTCTCAGAGTCGCTACAGGCAGTCATCTCACAGACCTTGCTGCGCCGTCAAGCAGGTGGCCGTATCGCCGCCCACGAGATCATGCTAGGTACGCCGGCCATCCGTAACCTCATTCGCGAAAACAAAATCGCCCAGATGTATTCGGCGATTCAAACAGGCGCAGGCGACGGTATGATCACCCTTGACCAGACTTTAAAAAACCTCGTGGCCAAAGGCACCATCAGCAAAGACGTGGCGCGCCCTTATGCCAAGCAGCCTGAGACTTTTTTATAGGCGGTGATTTGCCATTAAGGCAGCACTGACGCAGTGCTCTGCAGTATCAGCATCACTGCGGGCATCACGGATCACATAATTTTAGATATTTTTTTAGGCGATTGACATCGAAAGCGGGTACAACATGGACATTGATAAACTATTGCAGTTAATGATCAATAAAAACGGCTCTGACCTTTTTATTACTGCTGAAGTGGCACCTTCGATGAAGGTGAATGGCAAGATATTGCCTGTGGGTAAGACCCCGCTGACCCCTGCCCAAACCTTAAAACTGGTCCAAAGCGTCATGACGGCCAGTCAGCAGCAAGAGTTTGAAGAGACCAACGAGTGTCAGTTTGCCATCACTGATGAAGCAAAGCAGGCACGGTTTCGGGTCAGCGCGTTTGTACAGCGCGACATGGCTGGGATGATTTTGCGTAAAATCGAAAACAAAATCCCAACCGTCGAAGAGCTGCGCCTGCCACCTGTTCTCAAAGAGTTGGCGATGAAAAAGCGCGGCATCATCCTACTGGTCGGTGCGACAGGTACGGGTAAATCGACGACGCTTGCTGCCATGATCGGCCATCGCAACCAGAACTCGCAAGGCCATATCATTACTATCGAAGACCCGATCGAGTTTGTCCACAAGCATCGCGGCTGTATCATCACCCAGCGCGAGGTCGGTATCGACACCCACTCTTTTGAAGCAGGTTTAAAAAACACCCTGCGCCAAGCCCCTGATGTCATCTTGATTGGTGAGATTCGTAACCGCGAGGTCATGAGCTACGCGATTCAGTATGCTGAGACGGGACATTTGGTATTTGCCACGCTGCACGCCAACAACGCCAACCAAGCCATTGATCGTATCATTCATTTTTTTGAGACCAGCCGTCACAACCAGCTGTTTATGGATTTGTCGCTCAACCTGCAAGCGATCATCGCCCAGCAGCTCATCCCAACACCGGATGGCAAAGGGCGACGCGCAGCGATTGAGATTTTATTAAACTCCCAGCTCATCAGCGACTATATCCGTAAAGGCGAGATTCATGAGATTAAAGATGTGATGAAGCGCTCACGAGAGAGCGGCATGCAGACCTTTGATCAGGCACTGTTTGATTTATATGAGAACGGCGAGATTACCTATAAAGAAGCGATCTTGCATGCTGACTCACCAAACGATTTGCGCCTAAAAATCAAGCTCAGTAGCAAAAACAGCGCCCACCTTTTAGACGAAGGCGCAGATGGTTTGTCGCTAGATATCACATAAGCTGGCGGTTGAATCAAGGCCATAAAAAAAGCCCTCATAAAAAATCGTGAGGGCTTTTTGCTGCGTGCTAGTATTTGAGTGTTTAAACATTAAACAAACAACAAAACGGTTAAAGGTGATAAAACCTTATCAGACTTTGATAACTTAACCGCTGTTATTTGACGCTGTCCTTGCATTCTTGATCATCACAAATACCGTATAGCACCAGTGAGTGACCCGATAATTTAAAACCATGCGACTCTGCAACTTTGAGCTGCTCCTCTTCGATAGCTTCATTATGAAACTCGACAATTTTGCCGCAGTTGTCACAGACCAGGTGGTCATGATGCTCTTCTTGGGTGATCTCAAACACCGATAGATTGTTTTCAAAGTTATGACGCTCGACGATGCCCGCTTGTTCAAACTGGGTCAATACTCGATACACCGTGGCCAGTCCCACATCTTCGCCTTGGTCGATCAGCGCCTTGTACACTTCTTCGGCACTCATATGATGCAGCTCTGCATTTTCTAGCAGTTCTAAAATTTTGATACGTGGTAAGGTGACCTTCAACCCTGCTTTGCGTAAATCTTGATTGGTAAAAGAAGCCATAATATCCCTTGTGACCGTGACAGTCTTAGCAAATAAAGAACCAAAAAATAGGAGGTAGATAAGCTAATAAATTACTTTATAAAGCGTGTTTTATCTAAGACATGCCAAACATGCCTTTTGCAATTCATTGATATCTCGCGTATGACCCTTGCTTATCTTTAACGCCTATATGGTCTATCATTTCGCCGAAAATATCAATGCAAGTCTATGAATTTAAAAAACAAATAACCAAATCACCTTGGTAGCGTTTGGTAAATAATGTCGTAAGTGGTAGGCAATTGCAAGTAAATGACGTATCATTTGTTCAAGATAGTCGGCCAGACACCTTAGCATTGATGGTGGCCGCACCTAACCCATTTCTTATGAGTCATCTTACCATGATAAAGACATTAACTTTTCGTCCGTTCAGCCCTGCACGCGCATTACGTAACATTATTCTAACCAGTATGCTCAGCGCTACCGTCGCGATGTCCGGCTGCTCTTTACTGAGTGTTTATAAGATTGATTTACCACAAGGCACTGCCATCACCCAAGCTCAAGCACAAAAGCTGCAAGTGGGTATGAACCAAAACCAAGTGCTATACATCCTCGGCAGTCCTGCGATTAAAGATACCCTAGAGCCAAAGCGCTGGGACTATATCTACGACTATCAAGCGGGCACTGAAGGCCAACGCCAAGGCATTGCTGATGTCAAAAATGCCAGCCAGCACCTGATTGTCTACTTTGATGATAATGGTTTGGTCAGCCGCATCGAGGGTATAGAGAGCTTGCCTGCGTCGTAACGTGAGGGCTGACAAGCCGCTAGCTTCGTGATTTGTTTTTGCGCTGAGACATCGGATCAGCGCTCAAACTACGATAGACTTCGATACGATCAAAAGCCTGCAAGCGATAGCTAAGCGGCTCGCTTTGCCATTGGGGTTGCCACCTCCGCCATCTCCTCGCACCACGCGGCCAAAGCGGCAAACTGCGTCAGCCACCCTGCTTGCGATAGCGCTTCATACAGCGTGGTATCAGGGCGCACCTGTAGTGACTTGTAGTGCTGATGTGTGGCATCCTCGGCATAGGCCAGATATACGGTGATAGCGTCGTTATTTAGCTCAGCCACTGTAGCACCCAACCCAGTAATGCCAATATCAAAGCCAGTGGTACCACCAACCGTATCGCCACGCGCCACAAGTTATAAAACCCTTCACTACCGAAATTAAGCGACTTGCGCAAATGACTGATTTTCATTTGCCAGCCAGCAAATATCGATAGGAGCAGCACCGCGATACTACTGATAATGACCAAGATACCGACCAACCAAGTGGCAGGAATCACAACGACCAGCGCCAATGCCACCACCAAAGTGATCACCAAGCTCACCACCAGCCCAAACTTATGCGCCAGCTGCTGGGTACTATAGTGCAGCAAATAACTGGCAACGAATAGCACCCCTACCCAATACAATAGCTGAGCGATAGGCGGCAATGCCATGCCACTGACAAACAAAGCCATCATCCCGACTAGCAGTTGCAGTATCCAAATCGGTAGCACCAGCTTGGTCGCACGTGGCTCGGCGGCCAGACGGCTACGAGCAGGTTTTTGGGCATTGTGATTGCCCACACCGACGGCGGTCACTGACTGCTTGCTGGCCAAGCTTTGACCAAACCAATACAGCCCCGTACCCGCCCCCACACTGACCAGCGCCAAGGCAACCGCACGCGCCCACTCGCCTAAGCTCACCTCTGTCATGGCAAAGTCAATATTTGGCAGTCCATTGACCGCACCCAGCAGTAGCCCCGCAACCATCAGCCCCAGACCAATCGGTAACGGCGCGACACCCACTAGGCTCAGCAATACAGCGATGACCATCAGACCTGCCGCCATTGCAAAACTCGGTAGCGCAGGCGCGCTATCAAGCGCCGTCAAAGCCGCCAATATACCTGTACTAGCGCCCGAGATGACCAGCGCAGCGATGACAATCGACACCAGCGCCGCAAGCCAACCAAAACTGCGCCATATCGGACTGGCATCCGCCTCGCGGGTCAGCTTTTGCATACCAGCCAGTGGCGCATCGACGCTCCGATACGCCAGCGCTATCTCTGCATACACCACAGGTAGCGATACCAATACCATCGCCAGCAGCCACAATAGCCAAAAATCTATCTCACCGACTGAAGCAGGGGCAAACCAGCGAAACAACAGTAACGGCAGCAAGGCAGCAACGAAGTAAGAAGCATAACGGATCATCATAATCTAAATCCAAATGAGCTAGGGCGTGTCATCGTTTATGTCATTGACTATATAGCTAAGGTGCAAAACACTGAGCTTGCAACAACAAACCTTAAAACAACGAAGCTTTAAACAGGCAAACTTTCATGATAGTAAGCCTAAAATCGATCGCAACAGGCTCATTGACGACACGCGCTTAAGTGAGGAACAGTAATTTATCACGATACCACATCATGACTTTATAAAGATAAGCCCCTATGAGGGGTTTTATCTTTATAAGGTCATGAGAGTGATAATATAAGGGAACATCAGTTATAAAAAAACCCCGAAATCGGGGTTTAATCATCGAATAATGCTTCATTATCACATAATAACAACTGGCTATCAGGCACTCATTATCAAATCAACGAACAACCGCGCTCTGTGGCCTGTGCTGTGATTGCTACAAATTAGTGAACGGCACTGATATAGTCTGATAGGATACGAATATCACGATCTGATAGCTTCGATGCTACCGTCTGCATCATACCCATCTCGCCTTCTTTGGCAGCGTCGTTGATACGTTTTTGCTCATCGCTATCGATATCATCAGCGCGGCCTGCGGCGCGGAACAGTTTTAGCTGAGTTGAGATATACTCGGCATGCTGGCCGCCTAAGCGCGGAAATGCTGCCCACTCGTTACCAGCGGCATCTGGACCATGACAGCCTGCACAGCCGATCACGCCGCGCGACTTATCACCACCCAAATAGAGTTTGGTGGCTTCTTGGTTGGTCGCAGGATTACCAAAACCAACACCCCAAGGAGCTTGGCTGGCATAATAACCTGCCACGTTGGCTAGGTCTTGCTGAGATAAGTTGGCGACTTGCGACTGCATGATACCATTCTTACGATAGCCTGTTTTAAACTCGACCAACTGCTTATAGAGGTATTTTACGTTTTGGCCACCCAAGTTAGGCTGCGCAGGGACAACGCTAACACCATTAACACCGTGACAAGCAGCGCAGACGGTCTCTGCAATTTTCTTGCCTGCATCGACATCATGCTCAGGAACAATAATAGCAGCTTGTACGCTGAAACTTGCAACGCATAAGCTGGCAGCAGCGATTAACTTTTTCATTGATACAAATCCTACTAACTCGGTGTAAGCATTATTTAGAGTGATTGTACTGATAAGATACCTGATACCGACCGCCCTATAATCAGCGAGGCAAGTATATAATTTAAGGTCTTGGCCACAAGCAATCTGAAAGTACTTACTAACATCAGGGTTTATTTTCGATTATTATAGCAAGACTTTGTAGCATTTGCCTACTTAATCGTCACATCCACCAGTTTTTCTAGTCGGCTTATTATGCTGCTTGCAAAAAAATAAAAGCGCTTTCGGGCAATAAAACCCAGCGCTTTAGATGGCATGACTTATTGATTTTCTACTGATTATTTGCTCATATACTCGATCAGCTGACGGTAATCATCATCACTACAGCTGTCACAGAGTCCGCCCGCTGGCATCTGCGTCATGCCACTTTTTACTGAGTTTATCAAGGTCGGCATGCTCTTTTGTTTGATAAGCTGCTGCCATTTGGCGCTGTCGCCTTTTTTGATGGCATTGAGTGCGCCACTATCGTGACAGGCTGCACATGAGTTATTATAGGTCGCTGCGATATCAGCAGCAGCGCCCGTTATCATCGTGCTGCTTAAGATGAGTGCCGCCGCGCCGCTTATGAGTACACGCTGAGCACGGTCAAAAAGTGTGGTGATTGAAAACATTGAACACCTCCTTTGGATATGACATTCGTTTAGTCTATTTTTTTGATTAAACGTGTGTCGCTAACTATCTCTTAGCAAATATTGTAACAATGTATGTCATACAAATACAGATAAATATAGTTTGGCTTTGGTAACCTAATGATGACTGGTGTTACTACCATGATAGCCTGCGATATATGAGTGACTGTGATATTTATATGATATTAATTGCCGTTATTTCAATAAGTAAGCGGACGAATAGTATAGAATAAGCAATTATCAAGTCGTCTGCCATGCCGACTGCTATAAACGTTATGTGACGCTTATGTCCTACTGTCGCCTCTCGCTGGTCTAAACGACGCAACGCCTTACCACTGTATCCAATTTTTTAAGATTAATGAGTCATTTATGAGCACCCCGTTTACCGATGTCGCCACCGACCAAGCCTTATTTAACACCAAGTCTCGTCAAAAAATTCAACAAACCGCCTTTATGATGTCAGCGCCGACTTTTCGCCTTTGTCCTGCCGATATGGGCTTAGAGGTCGCCTTTGCAGGCCGTTCAAACGCGGGCAAATCCTCTGCCATCAATGCGCTGACCAACCAGCGCCAACTGGCACGCTCGTCCAAAACCCCTGGTCGTACGCAAATGATCAACTTTTTTAGCGTCGGTGATAGCGACAGACGACTGGTCGACTTACCAGGTTATGGCTATGCCGCTGTCCCTTTAGAGATGAAAAAAGAATGGCAGGTTGAGCTAGAAGAATATCTGGTATCGCGCTCAAGCCTTGCAGGGCTGGTGTTGATGACAGACATCCGTCATCCGCTTAAGTTTTTTGATGAGCAAATGCTGCATTGGGCCAAAGATGGAGATTTGCCCGTACACATTTTGCTTACCAAAGCAGACAAGCTAAAATACGGCGCCGCCAAAAACGCCCTGCTCAATACCCGAAAAAGACTAAAAAAACTGGGGTTAAACTGTAGCATTCAGCTGTTTTCTGCCTTGCGCAAAGAAGGGTTAGAGGAGCTGGCTGGCGTGATGGGCAAATGGTATGAGTATCAGCTCGATGGCGATAAAATCATTGAAATCGGCCTCAGTGAGTCTGCCGACACTCAAGTTGGCGAGACGACGGCATCTGTAGAAGAGAGTGATGCAAAAGGCGGTGCTAAATAAGCTGCGCCACGCGGATAGAGCGGGTCCTAGGGCGTGTCTTTATTTCAAAAATAGTGAGAAAAATAAGATGAATGGCGGTCAAACAAGGAAAATAGCGCCGTTAATATCGGGATATAGACCAGCTATTTGACGATGGTTGACAAAATTTGGCCACTTTTAGCCCATTTAGATAACTATAGTCGATGCACTCTAAAAAGCGCATAGCGCTACTGGGATGCTGTTTTTAAATGTAGGTTGCGCAGCCTCTGGGAACGCAGCACGCAAGTAAAATTTATACCAGTAGCGCGTTTAAACTTATATAACAGTTTTATTTTCAACTGACTATAGCGAATGACTTGAAGACACGCCCTCGCCACATAATAACGCCATTAATGCTTGCGGCGTCTCAACCTGATAGGTAGGCTGCTGTGCGGCAAGCTCTGCCGCTGATGCTGTACCATAATTGACCGCAATACTACTCATACCCAGCTGCGTCGCCATCTCGATATCATAGACGCTATCACCGACAAAAACAGCGTCGGCGATACCCTGCTGAGTAGCCTGTAATATATCAATGAGCATCTGCGGATCAGGTTTTGAGCCTGCTTCATCAGCACAGCGGGTCATCACAAAATACTGATGACTGCTCGAGGCTGCAAGCACCCGATCTAGACCTTTTCGTTTTTTGCCTGTGGCCACAGCCAGCTGTTTGCCTTGACGCTGTAGCGTTTGTAGCATGCTTTCTATCGGAGCAAACAGCGGCGTGCGGTGGCTATTGGCGATATAGTACTCAGCATAGCTTTGCTGAATGCCCTGCTTTTGTAAATCGCTGGCCTGCGGATATAAAATATCAATGCCATTCATCAGGCTAAGACCGATGATATCTTGCACAGCCTTATCTGTCGTTTGAAACCCGTGCGCCTCCCCTGCCACATGCATGGCCTCCACGATTAAACCCACCGAATCCATCAAGGTGCCGTCCCAGTCAAAAATAATCAGCGTCTTATCGGCCAGATTGTGCGGGTTGGATACGCGAGAGCTGGCTTCGGCAATAGCAATACTGGCAGCAGATTGTGGACTCATAAATAAACCTTGATGACTGTTAAGACTTGACGACCTTTAATACTTGATAAGCTGACGTGTGACTTGATGGCTTTTATGAATAAAAACTATGAATAACGACGATGAATGGTAAGTATCAATACAAAAACGTCACGGCGACTTATCAAAAATAAGCGAGCGTGACGTTTAGCGCACGTATTCGACTTTATCGTCCGTCCTTAGCGCGTGTTGAACCTTTACAAGTAAGATAGACACACTGTCATCATACGCGAGAGTGGGACAACACTAATGGGACAATACTAATCAGGCAGTGTGCTCTGCTCTGGCAGCCAGTCGGCCATATCATCTGGCAGCGGCGCGGTGATACTCTTATAACCTGGGATATCCAAACGCCATGCATGCAGGCACAGACGATGGACGCCTGATTTGTCGTGCACGTTATATTTATCATCGCCCAAGATGGCGTGACCGATATGCGCTAAGTGTACACGAATCTGATGGGTACGCCCAGTGAGCGGCTTGGCTTCAATCAAGCTCACAGGCTGATCGGCCAGCATAAAACGCTCATGAATGATAATGTCCGTCTGGCTGTCTTTGGCTTGCGGATCTTGGCTATCTACCTTGACACGGCGCTCACCATTAGCAAGCGTATAGCGTAACAATGGCGCATCGATACGTTGCTCACCCATCACAGGCTGGCCTTTGGCGATACACAGATAGTGCTTTTGGATGGTTTTATCCACCAGATGCTGCTGCAAGGCTTTTAGCGTTGAGCGTTTTTTAGAGATCATCAGCAAGCCTGAAGTATCCTTGTCGATGCGGTGCACCAGCTCCAGATATTTTTTACCAGTGACTTCACGCATGGCCTCGATGACACCAAAATCCAACCCGCTACCACCATGCACCGCAATGCCCGAAGGCTTGTTTAGCACCAACATGCCCTCATCTTCATACACCACTCGTGCCAGCAAGCTATTGGCAAACTCGGTGCTAATGATGGGCTTTTCGCGCGTCGCCAGCTGAATGGGCGCGATACGCACGACGTCTTCACGCTGGACTCTATCATGTGCTTTACAGCGTTTATTATTGACACGTACTTCATCCGAGCGAATCATCTTGTAGATGTGCGATTTTGGCAGACCCTTTAGGCGGTTGAGCAAAAAATTATCCAAACGCTGGTCATGCTGATGGCGCGTTACCTCTAGATAATTGACTCTGGCAAAGTTGCTGATTTCGTCGTCAGCGCTTTGCGGGCGTGTTTTGCTATTGAAAATAGCAGGCGCTTCGTGGATCGGCGCATCATCGGTCGTTTTTGAGTTTGTCATTTTTCGTTAGGTATTTACACAAAGATTTGCTATAGTTTAGCATGTTGAGCGCCAATTAAGCAGAAGCTGCGCAATAATCATTATTGCAAAAGATTGCCTAACGCTATTTTGCCAATCACGGTTTTATGAGTGATTGCCCAAGCGCGGTTAGCGATGCCTCTGCCAAGATGGGCCGTCTCATCTGATTTTAGGGTGCATAAACTGAGTAAAGCTGTTTTTATAGACGTCGCTTCTCAGACCGCCCCATAAATTGTAAACGCGGCATGAATGCTTCTTTTTTGATAAAAGCAAGTTTTTTTTTACCGCATGGCTATTTGTATGATAAAACTGATAGTGACTCAAAATACCATTGCGTGAATAATACTGGCAAAACGCCTATTTATTGACCATTTACCCCATAACACTGATTTACTACCCGCATAATCACGACTGTTTTTGATAACACATTATCAACGTCTTTTATGTGAGGCAGCCGAGCAAGTATGGGACGTTTTACCTTAGCATCGAGACAGATATCGATAGCCGCCTTAGTATCGGTGGTCAAACAGATGACAATAAAGATATAGACATAAACCGTGCCGATAAGCCGGTCATTTACTCTGTTTGCCAAGTACGCCCCGCCGATGACTGATGCGACCATAGCTAACAAAACGCCCAAGATATGATTGACGTAATCGCAAAAGAACGAAAAATAAAGCAAGACCCATTGTTTTACCTGATCTAACAGATGCTGCATCGCGCTATTTTTTATAATAGTATTTTATAATAGTATTGATGATAGCGATTATTGCTAGACTTTGAGGATGCATAGCAACAACACAGCGCCTTTTTTAGGAGCAGTATTTTTAGAGCCGTCGCTAAGGCTTGCCCACTCTAACAAAGTGCGCGGTCATAATGACCCTAAAAACCACTGACCAAAAACTTACCTAAGACGCTGATGCATAGATGTTTAGAACAATCTGCGTTTGCATGGTTTGACATAGTTTGTTTGATATAGCTTGTCTGACCCTGCTGGCCTCTTTAGATCACCGTAAAGCAGCCCTTGAGGCTGATTGCTTATGTTCTCCGGTCACCATATCTGCCGCCGATGTCGCCATTTGCAGCACTTGCCGGCACCTCCTAAAGTCCAAGCTTAGTCGTCGTTATGCGTACTCATAGGATAAAATATGAAACGCATTTTGATCAACGCCACTCAAAACGAAGAGATTCGCGTCGCCCTTTGTAAAGGCAACCATCTATACGATTTTGATCTAGAAAACCGCACCCGCGAACAAAAAAAATCCAATATTTATAAAGGCCACGTGACCCGTGTCGAGCCATCGCTTGAAGCGGTGTTTGTCGAATACGGCTCACAGCGTCAAGGCTTTTTACCGATTCGTGAAATCTCTGCTGAGTATCTAAGCGGCAACCCACGTGATGAAAACATCAAAAAGCTCATCAAAGAAGGCGACGAGCTAATCGTTCAGGTCGAAAAAGAAGAGCGCGGTAACAAAGGCGCCGCCCTATCGACTTATGTATCACTCGCTGGCCGTTATTTGGTATTGATGCCCAACAACCCTCGTGGCGGCGGTATCTCACGCCAAATATCAGGCAAACTGCGTGAAGATATGAAGCGCATGCTAGGCAATCTTGACTTGCCAAAAGGCATGAGTGTCATCATCCGCACCGCTGGTATCGGTAAAACTCAAGAAGACTTGCAGCACGATCTCAATCACTTGCTCAACATCTGGCAAGCCATCCAAGAACAGAATAAAAAATACCCATCACCGCGCTTAGTGCATCAAGAAGCTGGCGTCGTCACCCGTGCCGTGCGTGACTATCTGCGTGACGATATCGCTGAGATTTGGATCGATAACGAAAACGCGTACGTTGAGGCAGCCAGCTTCATCAATGCTGTCATGCCAAAACAAGCCGAAAAACTGCGCAAATACACCGATTATGAGCCGATGTTTTCGCGCTTTAATATCGAAAAGCAGATCGAAACGGCCTATCAGCGCGAAGTGCGCTTGCCCTCAGGCGGCTCTATCGTCATTGATCAAACCGAAGCGCTGGTCTCTATCGATATCAACTCCGCCAAGTCAACCAAAGGCTCAGATGTCGCCGAAACCGCCTACCACACCAATTTAGAAGCCGCTGACGAGATTGCCCGTCAGTTACGCCTACGTGATATGGGCGGCTTGATTGTCATTGATTTTATTGACATGAATGACAACAAGCATCAAAAAGAAGTCGAAAAACGTCTGATTGATGCGACCAAATACGACCGCGCCCGCGTGCAGTTCGGTGATATCTCTAAATTTGGTTTGATGGAGATGAGCCGTCAGCGCTTGCGTCCCTCACTTGAAGAATCAACCGGCTATATCTGCCCGCGCTGTCATGGCAACGGTATGATTCGTGATTTGCGCTCATTGTCATTGTCAATCATGCGCCAAATCGAGCAGATCGCCCTAAAAGAGCGTCAAGGTGAAGTACAGGCCGAAGTACCGACCGATATCGCGGCATTTTTGTTAAATGAAAAACGTGACAGCTTGGTTTATCTGGAGCAAGACAGCGGCACGCGTATCACGATTTTGCCACACGCGCATCTTGAGTCACCAAATTTCAAATTGCACTTCAATCGCGACGGTTTTGCGCCATCCAGCTACGAGCGTATCACTGACACCCAGCAGCAAGAGCATAGCGATCTTGGCTACGACGTCGACTGGCAAACGGCGGACAACGAACGCCCTGAGCAGCAGCCAACGCGTCAGCCGCGCCAGAGCAGCGACAAAAGCGCAGCACAGAAAAACAAAAGCCGCGCCCAGACACTGTCAAACGCTCCTGCGCAAACACAAAACAACAGCGCGCAACAAACCGAACGCCATCAAAAAGACCGTCATCAAAACGATCGTCGTCAAAACAACAGCACCAACACCGCGGCCGCGACACGCGCGCCGCAAGCGGGTAAGCCTCAACCAGCAGCCACGCCATCAGCGAGTGTGACCGCCGCCCAGCCGCAAGCCGTTGCTTGGCTATCCAACCTGTTTGCTCAGGCACCGCAAGCATCAACCACGCCTACCGTGAGCAGCCGTGATGCTGCCGAGGCAATCGAAGCCTTGGTCAACACTGGCGCACAAAGCTTAGGCGCTTTTGGTCAAATCGATAACAGCGCGCTTAGTGCCGAAAGCCGTACCGCGAGCACCGAGCAAAACTCGCAAGCCCCTGAGCAGCAAACCGATGGCAAATCAGACAGCGCCAACCGCCAGCAAGCGCGTCGCAGCTCAGACAATAAAAACGAAGAGAGCAACGACGACAGAAGAAGACGCAAATCACGTAAGTCTCGCTCTGCTAAGCCGCGTCAACGCAAAGAGCAAAATAGCGAGAGTAATCAAAAAGTAAGCGCTGAGACCCAAAGCAGCTCAGAGGCCGCCGAAAGTGCAAACGAGCAGCCAAATAAACGTCAGCAAGACAATAAACGTAGCAGTGAGCGCAGTCGCAACAACGGCCGCGATACTGGTGAGCGTAAGGCAGCAGACGAGCAGCCGCTCAATAAACGCAAATCGCACAGCCAACGCGGTTCACGCGGCAAGCTAGAACGCGGTGAGACGCTTACCTCTGATAGCGTCAAGCAGTCCTCTGGCAAAAACGGCGAAGCACACACCAGCAAACAAGCCGCGAACACGCGCCGTAACCAAGACCCAAGCGAGGTCATACTGCAGGTCAACGAAGCCCCAGCGATGCTAAAATCGCCAGAAGTGGTGCACCTATCCTTAGATGATAGCAAGCCGGCCTCTGCCAAACGCTCACCTGCTGACAAGCCCCTTTCAGCAAATGACAGTACAGCAAACGATACTGCGAGCAAAAAAGACGCTGATCAAGCAACTACGGCCAAAGGTAATGCGCAAAAAGCGCCTGCCGATAAGCAGTCAGCAAATAGCCAAAGCGTCGAGAAATCTGGTAAAAACGGCACTACGGCACAGGCAGATACCAGCGGTGATAAAGCAGCGCATAGCAAAGCGGTAACCGCTAACGAGCAGGCAACTACTAAACAGCCGACCGCCGACGAGTCATCAGCTGCGAAGAGCCCTACTACGCGCTCAGCTTCAGCGCCGGCTGATCGCGCTACTGCCACCAAGTCGCAAGACACCGCGGCAGACACAGGTGACCGTGATACCGGCAATGCAAATGGCAACGCTGCAAAACAGACGCACGCCACTGCCAAAGGCACACAGAGCATAAGTGCCCAAAGCAGCCCTACTGCAGATAAAGCCGATGCGGACGTTAGCGCAGCACCCTTGCTCACGCATGATGCCTTGTTTGCCGACCGTTACGTCACCGCTCAGAAGTTTGGACAGGCCAGTAACGACCCACGTGTCGTGCGTCGTCAGCAGGCACAGTCCCAGTCCACTGAGCAGCCAGCGGTAGAATCGGCAACACCTGTACCAACGGTGCGCGGTAGCGTTGGTGACTTTGTGCGTCAAACACTCACCGATGCCGAAAGCCGTCTAAAAAATGACGGTGTGATCCGCTGCTTTATCGCGGCTATCGAAGCGCACTCAGAGCAAGCAAAATCTGCTGACAGCGCGCAAGCACAGCAACCAGTTGCTGACGTTCAAGCTCGAGGCTTTGATTTTAGCAACTATGGCTACCAGCCATTGGCGGCAGACTATCTGGCGCGCTTTGAGGCGATGACTCAGGCCGTTAGTCAATTTGCTACCACCCAAGGCAAAACAGCAGTCGCGCCGCGAGCGATCGGCAAACGCGCTAGCAATGACCCCCGTGGTCAACATCCTGATTATCAGGCAGACGAGGTGGACGCTGATGATGTCGATGCGACTGCTCTAGCCAATCAAGCACAGGCAGACGATGTCAGCACTGAAAGTGAGCAGCTGCTAAAAGCCGATAAAAACGTGGTGCCTGCTACTAGTCCATCAGCTGACCATGTTGACAATGCCACTAGTGCTGACACTCGCACAAAGACGGCTGAGTCTGACAGCGAAGTCGCCCAGCAAAGCGATACATCTGAGTCAGAGGCGCCGTCTAAAGACGCAGACAAAGGCGCAGAAAAGGAAGACAGCCAAGCGGCCAAGTCCAAAACCACGATCGCCAGTTATAAAAACATGATTGAAAATGTGGCCGAGCAGTTATTGCCACAGACTGGCATGTTTAACTTGACCACGCCAAAAGTTCCTAAGGCGCGCATTCGTAAGCCAAAGGCTGAGCACAAAAAGCCGACACAAGCTGAAAAGCCAGATGCTGAGGATGCCGATAAGCAAGCAGACAGTTAATCACCGTCGCTTGTACTATTAAATCGCTTGTATTACCGCTTGTATTATTAGACACAGTACAAGCATAGATACTCAAAAGCCCCGATAGTTCACTATCGGGGTTTGATATTTTTTTTCACTTTGCTGAGTAATGCGTTATCTGTTTAGTACTTTTCATGCAAGCTCAGTGCGTCGCTGACTTTGTATCGTCGTCACGCATTTTGCCCACGATAGTGAAGATCCCAACGATAATAGCACCGATAATAAAACCAATGACTCCATTTAAAATAGCGGTGGTCACGCTCTCAAAGATACCCGTCAAATGGGCGATGTCCTCGACACCGTGATGCAAAAAGCCAATGCCATGCACCAAAATACCACCACCGACCAAAAACATAGCTAAAGTACCGGCGATAGAGAGAAACTTCATCAGTTTTGGCGCGGCAGCAAACATCACTTTTCCAAGTTTTTGTTTAAAATTGCCTTCTTGCTCCATCAAATGCAAACCAGCATCATCTATCTTGACGATACCAGCGACCAAACCATAAATACCGATGGTAATACCAATTGCCAAAATGGACAATACCAAACTGCGTTCTAACAAGGTAGCGCTTGCCGTTGCCCCTAGTGCAATCACGATAATCTCAGCGGATAAGATAAAATCGGTCCGTATCGCCCCTTTGATTTTGTCTTTTTCAAAGGCGACTAAGTCTACGGTTTCATCAGCATTGGCCTGCCGGCGAGCGTTTTGCTCTTCATCATGCGGCAAAGCATGCGGCCAAAATCGATGAATGACTTTTTCTGCACCTTCATAAACCAAAAACAACCCGCCACACATCAATAAAAATGTCACTAAAGGCGGGTAAATAGCACTAATAATAAGGGCTGCTGGGACTAATATTAGCTTATTGACAAAGGAGCCTTTGGCGACCGCCCACACCACTGGTAGCTCACGGTTGGCCTTGACCCCCGTGACTTGCTCTGCGTTTAGCGCCAAATCATCGCCCAGCACCCCCGCGGTTTTTTTGGCCGCGACTTTGGTCATGACGGAGACGTCATCCAATATCACACTGATATCATCGAGTAGGGTTAATAAACTGGCACCTGCCATGTGGGCTCCTTAGCGCAATCATTGAAGTGAGTGATTGAAATAAATACTATTAAAGGGACATATATAAAGAATTCATATAATTTTTTAGCAAAAACAATGCCATTAGCAGTAGACTATCTGATCGAACATCACAATCAAACATCATAACCAGATGTTGTGGCTCAGCACGGTAGCTAAACATTGATAGTAACTAGCCAAGCTTTGATATTACATAGTACAAATGTATCTTGTTTTTTGAATTTAGGTGTATAAACGTTATGTTTTTCAACACCGCGATGACGTCATTTTAGATATCATCAGCCCTAAATAAAACGGACACAACAACTACTATGTGCTACGTGCTGATGGTGTTTATTTAGCGCCGTTATAGAAGTATATAAGATCGCCGTACCTGACCATCGCTGTACCTGCTCAGCGATGGCTATTATTTATCATAAATATGTTAAGATAAGCGGCATTATCAAGTGGGGACGTTTCTTACTTGAGAGAAAAACCCCTTTATATTGAACCTTTTAACTCTCATTGATAAGCGCTATATCCACAATCACAGTCTGGCATGATGCCGACGCATTTATGATTAGGCGCAATGCCTACAGGAAACTTATATGTCATCCTCCATCACCCAAAAAGCCCACGCTGTCATTGGATTTCGCAAAACCCGCCTATCACGCTTTATGATGGGGGCGTTATTGGTGCCGCCGATGCCACCAGCAACACCGGTGTGGTCAATAGCACTCAGGCAAATACCAAGACGGTATCGGCAGCGAGTGATGCAGCGGTGGTCAGCGCGTTGCAAGAAAACCTCAAAGCCTCAGGGATTGAGGAGACTATCCTCTCAGCCGTACCGACAGATATGGACGGTATCTATTGGGCGACTGCTGAAGGGCTGCCGTCTTTTTTTACGGATAAGTCGGGCAAGCACATCATTCAAGGTCAGATCATCGCGGTCGGTGACGGCGCGCCGGTCGATATCAGCGCCGCATTGGTGGCCAATACCGCCCAAAAAGCATTGCAAGCGGTCGATAAAGACGAGCTGATTATTTACCCAGCCAAGGGTGAGACCAAAGCGGTGGTCTACTCGTTTACCGATGCCGACTGCCCTTATTGCACCAAGCTGCATGAAGAGATGGCTGATATCAATGCGCGCGGCATCGAAGTGCGTTATTTGGCGTGGCCTCGTAGCCAAGCATCGGTACCCAAAATGGAGGCAATATGGTGCAGCCAAGATCGCCATGCTGCTATGAATCAAGCAAAAATGGGTGCCAACGTGCAAGCGCCTAGTTGCGAAAACCCAGTCGCAGCGCATATGGCACTAGGCGCAAGATTGGGCGTGCGCGGTACGCCAGCTATCTTTACGGAGTCTGGCCAGCAAATCGGTGGCTATCTGCCGGCTGAGCAGCTGGCACAAACAGCGATTGACGCCAGCTAACACGCTGCTGTCATATCGTTGACTTTGGCGACAGTCAGTTTGGGTAGACGTCACAACTGCATGTCGGTATGATACGATGAAGCGTCATAAAACATCAGCAACACAACCGTAGTGTAAACATCAATGTGAGTCTTTTTTATTCAACGATAATGACGCCTTGATAACCCTATCACAAACGACATTTGCGCCCACCGTATGCTCGATACGACCAGCGCATTTGTCTGATAGCAGTGTTATGCTGGGCGTCTTATATTTAACCTCTTGAGGATACTGTGAGTCATTCCATCAAACTAGCGATACTTGGTCTAGGCACCGTCGGAACGGGCGTGATCAATCTAATCAATGACAATTTAGATGAGTTAAAACGCCGTAGTGGACGCGACATTACCATTACCGAAGTGGGTACGCGCCGTCATCGTGATGATATTGATCCCAATATCATGCAAAGCAGTGACTTGATGGCAATTGCGGCAAGCGACAATGTCGACATCGTGATCGAGGTGATCGGCGGCACCACACTCGCCCGCGAAGTCATCATGCATGCCATCAAAAACGGTAAGCATGTGGTCACCGCAAACAAAGCCTTACTCGCCGAACACGGCAATGAGATCTTTGCTTTTGCAGAAGAGCATCATGTCCATGTGGCATACGAGGCAGCAGTCGCAGGCGGTATTCCAATCATCAAAGTGATGCGTGAAGCCTTGGCGGCCAATAAAGTAGAGTGGCTGGCCGGCATCATCAACGGCACGGGCAACTTTATCATGACAGAAATGCGTGATAAGGGTCGCCCGTTTGCTGATGTACTGAGCGAAGCCCAAGCGTTAGGATATGCCGAAGCCGACCCAACGTTCGATGTCGAGGGTATCGATGCGGCGCATAAGCTGGCCTTATTGGCCTCTATCGCCTTTGGTATCCCGCTACAGTTTGATAAGGTATATTGCGAAGGCATCACAGGTATCACCTTACAAGACGTCAACTATGCCGAAGAGCTGGGCTATCGTATCAAGCATTTAGGTTTTGCGGTGCGCCGTGATGGCACAGGCGACGATGCTGCGACTGGTATCGAGCTGCGTGTCCATCCGACCCTCATCCCGCAAGACGCTCTTTTGGCCAATGTCAATGGCGTAAAAAACGCAGTCTTGGTCAATTCACACCCACTCGGGCAGACCTTGTACTGCGGTGATGGTGCCGGTGCAGGCGCGACCGCGTCGGCGGTGATGGCGGATGTCATGGACTTGGTACGTGTGTTAGGTAGCAAGGATGCCGACGATACAAGCAACAATGGTCACCATGTGCCGCACCTAGCGTTTATCCCTGAGCAATTATCTGACACACCGATCCTACGCGCCGAGCAGATGACCACGGGTTACTACTTGCGCGTCCATGCTTATGATAGCCCAGGAGTGCTGGCCGATATCACGCGTATCCTCAGCGATGCAGGTATCAATATCGATGCGATTTTGCAGAAACCGGCGCACAAGGTTGGTCAAGTGCCTGTCATTATCTTGACGCTGCCTGTGGTTGAGCGCCGCATGAATCTGGCCATCGAAAAAATCGAAAAGCTAGACACAATTACTGATAAAGTAGTACGCATTCGCCTAGATGAGCTAGCGTAAACAACAGCAAGATGGATAGCCGCTAGCCTGTCAGCGTTTGGCCAAAAAGTGCCACACGTTCATTTAAATACGTAAAAAGGAATAATAACGATGTCAAATGATGCAATTGTGATTTTAAACGGTGCCCGTACTCCTATGGGCGGTTTTCAAGGCTCGCTAAAAGATGTGAGCGCAACCGAGCTTGGCGGGGCGGCGATCAAAGCTGCTGTCGAGCGCTCAGGTGTCGATGTCGACAGTATTGATGAAGTCATTATGGGCTGTATTTTGACAGCAGGCTTAGGTCAGGGTCCTGCCCGCCAAGCGATGCGCAACGCCGGCTTGTCTGATGCGACGGGCGCGGTCACTATCAATAAACTGTGCGGCTCAGGCCTAAAAGCAGTCATGCAGGCTCACGATGGCATCAAAGCGGGTAGCTTTAAGGTCGCAGTCGCAGGTGGTATGGAGTCGATGACCAACGCTCCTTATATCATGCCAGGCTCGCGCGCAGGCTACCGTATGGGGCACAAAGAAGTCAAAGACCATATGTTTTTAGATGGTTTAGAAGACGCAGAAACGGGCAAGCTGATGGGTATGTTTGCTCAAGAAATGGCTGACGAAAAAGGCTATACACGTGAGCAAATGGACGAGTTTGCCATCAAATCGCTCAATCGTGCGCTGACAGCAATCAAAGACGATCACTTCAAAGACGAGATCGAACCCATTACTTTTAAAACCCGCAAAGGCGAGCAAACGGTCGATACCGATGAGCAGCCAGGTCTGGCCAACGCCGAGCGCATCCCTGCCCTGCGCCCAGCGTTTGCCAAAGACGGTACCATCACCGCCGCAAACGCCAGCTCAATCTCAGACGGTGCAGCAGCTGTCGTGTTGATGAAAGAATCACAAGCCAAAGAAGAAGGTCGTGACTATCAAGCACGTATCATCGCTACCGCATCTAACTCTCGTCATCCAAGCGAGTTTACCATTGCACCGATTGGCGCAATCGAAAAAGTCCTTGCTAATGCTGGCTGGTCGATCGCTGACGTCGATCTTTGGGAAATCAATGAAGCCTTTGCTATGGTCACGATGGCGGCGATGGATGAGCTAAACATTGACCATGCCAAAGTCAACGTCGAAGGCGGCGCTTGTGCTCTTGGTCATCCAGTTGGATGCTCTGGCGCGCGTATCTTGGTCACTTTAATCAATTCACTTAAGCGTACAGGTGGCAAAAAAGGCGTGGCGACCTTATGTATCGGTGGCGGCGAAGCCGTGGCGGTAGCCATCGAGCTTGCTTAATCAGCAGCTGCCTGATTAATAAGGTACCTATTTAGATTAATATAAGCCTTAATAGCAGTCAGGCTGTTTATTCTTTAATATATCAAGCTCTTAAATGTATCAAAACCGCACGGCGATATGCTATGCGGTTTTTTTATGTCTGTCATTTCCCAAAATAGCCAAATTATTGCATCGTGTAAAAACGCGTTAACTTGTACCCCTTACTCTGTTATGCCACTTACAGCCTATTACACGTCATTACCTCAAGCGCACACTTTGCTACCTTGCTTATATATCTCATCTAAAATCAGGGTGTTACGATAATTACAAGTTGAGGCAGCAACTACCAAGGTAACATTCAATGACTTAACCAAACGCTGTCATTTTAATAATCAATAATGAACTCATAAAAAAGGAAGACAATAATGAGCCAGCTAATTCGTTTAAAAGACATCCAAGCCACACACCGCGACCTAATCGGTGATGACTATTATGATCCAACGGGCAAGACCGCCTATGGTGTCAATGAAGAAAAAATCGGTAAAATCGAAGGCGCACTGGTAGAGGATACCACAGGCCGCCTGGTTTAGCTCAAAAGAAGTCCTTGTCCCAGCAGGTCTGGCACGTATCGTCGGTGATGATGTATTCTTCGACAGCTTAACAGAAGCGCAAGTCGAAGCGATGGAAGTATACGACCATGATTATCAGTACAGCTACAAAGAGCAGTACGAAAAAGACCGCCAAGCCTTTGTCGCAGACAGCGTACCAGAAGCTGAGCGTATGGAGATTGCTGATCATGCTTATGAAGCGCCAAATACCTTAGAGCTACTAGAAGAGCGTCTAACCGTCAATAAAGACCGTATCGTAGCAGGTCTGGTCAAAGTCGGTAAACATGTGGTCACAGAAGAGCGCAACGTCGATGTCGAGCTAGAAGAAGAGCATGCCAACATCCAGCGTACCAATGTCGATCGCCCAACAGATCGCCGCATCGGAGATGTTGATGGTAATGAAACTATCGAAGTCGAGCTAGAAGCAGAGCGTGCACGCGTGGGCAAAGACACTTATGTGGCAGAAGAAGTCAATGTTGGTAAGACAACTGAGCGCCATACGGAGACGATCGTCGAAACCATTCAGCGCGAAGAGCTAGACATTGACCGTGATGGTAATGTGGTAGACCGTGAAGGCAACATCGTTAATCGTGATGACATCACTGCCGAAGACGTACGCCGTGCTCGCGGTATGTAATCCACAACAGCCTTATACTGGCCTACTCCCTGATTGGTTATAACAATATAATAAATACACCAGTCATAGTCGCCACTTACAGCTAAGTACGGCTGCACTATGAAATAGGAGGCAGCGTCACTTAGCAAAAAAGGCCAGAGCATGTCTCTGGCCTTTTTTCTGGCTTTCACAAGTAGCATATCGCTCTTGCGCCACGACATTGATAGTATTTCACCATATAAGGATATCAAAATGACCACTGACCCTAATGCCGTCACCGACTCCAACCGCGACCCATCAAAAGACAATGGCATCTCTACATCAGCCACTCCTCTTCATAAAGACACCACGCAGATGGCCGAAGATACAGATCCAGCAGCTGACCGGCATCCCTCATCACAAGAGGTTGGTCATTTAGAGCTGCTAGAAGAGCGCCCTGTGGTCAACAAAGAGCGTCTTGATGTCGGCAAAGTCACAGTGACCAAACACCGTCGCACCAAGACCATCGACGTGCCGATAGAGCTGGTAGAAGAGTATCTTACTATTCGTACTGAATACCACGATGCCGAAAGCCAAGACTTACTATCAGGTCAGTACGATGATAAAGATATTTTGCGTCACGTCGAGCCTGCGCTAGATAGCAAAGCGGTGGTGACGGTCAATGGCCAACAGATTGGGATCGATGAAGCACCGCTTGAGATTGTTTTGTCTCGTCAAGTTGCCACCATTACCAAGGAGACATTTGCCATTCAAGAAATTGATGTTAACAAAACTACACATACCCATACCGATAGTATTCAGGTGACCTTGAAGCATGAGGAGCTTGATGTCACCGAAGAAGGATTTTTGGCTCATGAGCATGATGCCACTGATGATAAAGCCAATTGAAAATAAAACCGATATGCACATCTTAATGTGCATTAACTATAGCAGCTTTATCAGAAGCCCACGATAAGTAAGCTGACGACGTAAAGACAATACAAGGCAAATACGGCAAAAAAAAGCAACGCTGTGTTAGCGTTGCTTTTTGCGTAAATTATCGAATCAATGCTTAGTCGTAAAATCTAAATATAAATATAACCACATAAGGGTACCAGCTGTTGTCTAGCTGCAGTCTCGCTCTTACTGCTGGTTAGCTGTTTAGTTGGCTAGCTATCTAATGATAAAATCACGACGGCGCGGTTAGGCAGCTGACCCATCGGCGCTAGGCTTGGCTGATTTTTTACATTCATAAGTGCTGACATTATCGGCATCGGCACCGGCGGTACGCATTATACCTGTCTCACGCTCTGTATGCGCCACACGCCACTGTACAAACCCTACACCACCATCAATAGCGGTATCAAGATTGAAAACTTCTGGGTTGCTCGCATCATTGGTTTTGGTCAAAGTCGCACTGCCATTGGCAGTTTCGATGACCACTTGATTATCAGCGTCTTTATAAGTTGCCTTTACCTCTAGTGCTGGCGAGCATGAGTAGGTCATCTGAGTGACACCACTATTGACCATCGCGACCGTATCATCTGCCACCTCATCAGCTGGCGCGTCCATTACCATATCATTTGGCTCGGCAGGCTCAGCAGACATCGGTACAGATTGCTCTTCGCTGATGCTTTCTTCTAGGCTAGGCTCAGTTTCTTGCTGTTTTTGGCAAGCGCTGACAGTCATGGCACCAGCCAATAAGCCCGTTAAAACGACAGAGGTTCGAAATTGTTTTAATAATTCTACGTTCATCACACTCTCCAAAACAAATATGTTAAATACTATAGCGTGTCCCTAAATGCACGCCTATGTACAATTTGTAAACAATCCATACAAAAACAGTGAGCATTTACCTGCTTCTAGAGGCTGTTTGCAAGCCCAAAAAGACACTTAACGTCTTTCTTGGCGTTCTACCCTTTTCATAAAAAAGCCCCTATCTGTGCAAGATAAGGGCCTGTAAACATCTCATTTAAACTGCTTGATACGCCTAGATCTTGCCGTGGCACTGCTTGTACTTCAGGCCTGAGCCGCAAGGACAAGGCGCGTTACGGCTGATATGCATACCCGCGTATGGGTTTTCCCCAGCAGCGCTCGCACTGGCATTCGTACCTGCAGCACCGGCCGTCATACCAGCGGCGGCCGCGCCTGCTGCTTGGTTACGGTTTTGCGCTGGTGGCTGCGCGGCACCGGCGTTGCTGTCTAAGTTATCGACATCATTGTGCTCAAACTGCATCTGCATTTGCGCGGCGTTTTCACGCTGCTGCGCCTCTAGCGCTTCTAACTCTTCTTTGGTCGGAATGTGCACGCGTGATAAGTCTTGTACGGTCTCAGACTTGATAGCACCAAGCATCATCTGAAACAGCTCAAAAGACTCGCGCTTGTACTCTTGCTCTGGGTTTTTTTGTGCATAACCGCGCAGATGGATACCTTTACGTAGCTGATCCATCTGGGTTAAGTGCTCTTTCCAGTGCTTGTCCAGACTTTGCAGCATAAAGTGGCGCTCAAGCTGGGCGGCGTCTTTTTCGCCCATCTGCTCGCGGCGAGTATGATAACGATCCAATGCCGTTTGGATGATTTTGGCACGTAAGCCTTCTTCATCTAAGCGGCGGTCTTCATCCAGCCAATCATTAATTGGCATCGAGATTTTAAACTCATCCTCTAGCTCATCTTCTAAGCCGTCGATATTCCACTGATCATCGATAGAGCCTGGCGGAATAAACTGATCGATCATGGCATTATAGACTTCATGATGCATGACATCGATGGCCTCTTTTAAGTCCATCTCTGCGAGCAAATCATCGCGCTGACTATAGATGACTTTACGCTGCTCATTAGCGACGTCATCGTATTTGAGTAGGTTTTTACGGGCATCAAAGTCGCGGCTTTCGACTTTACTTTGCGCGTTTTCGATCGATTTTGAGACCATCTTATGCTCGATGGCTTCGTCTTCTTTTAGTCCCATAGCGCGCATCATATTGACCACGCGGTCGCCTGCGAAGATACGCATCAAGTCGTCTTCTAATGATAAAAAGAAGCGCGACATACCAGGGTCACCTTGACGTCCGGCACGGCCACGTAGCTGATTATCGATACGGCGTGACTCATGACGCTCAGAGCCGATGATATGCAGACCACCAGCGGCCACGACTTGGTCATGTTTGACTTGCCACTCTGCTTTTAGGCGTGCCATCTCTTCTGGGCTGACCGCATCGATGTCTTCGATAAACGACTGCCAGTTACCGCCCAAGATGATATCGGTACCACGGCCTGCCATGTTGGTGGCGATGGTCACCGCTTTTGGGCTACCTGCCTGCGCGATAATCTCTGCCTCACGCTCGTGCTGCTTGGCGTTTAGGACGTTGTGTTTGATGCCTTCTTGATCGAGCAGATAAGACAACTCTTCGCTGGCCTCAATCGTCGCCGTACCGACCAGTACCGGCGCACCTTTGGCCTGAATCTCTTTGATCTCGCGGATGATGCCTTTGTATTTGCCAAGCTTGGTCAAGAAAATCTGATCGTCCATGTCGATACGGGCGATCGGCTCGTGCGTTGGAATCACGACGACATCTAAATCATACGTGGATTTAAACTCCGCCGCTTCGGTATCGGCCGTGCCCGTCATACCAGAGAGTTTGTCATAAAGACGGAAATAGTTCTGGAAAGTCGTGGTCGCAAGCGT
>NZ_JAPEHS010000158.1:0-1025 GCF_028823565.1 Psychrobacter sp. A3 | reverse complement strand
TGGGATGCTGTTTTTAAACGTAGGTTGCGCAGCCTCTGGGAACGCAGCACGCAAGGAAAATTTATACCAGTAGCGCGTTTAAATCCATAACAGTTTTACATTTAGCTAACTATAAAAGGGCTTTGCTTTCGTGTTACGCTTAGCACAAGTGTGATAGCAGACAGCGCGAAAAATATGCTTTATAATCAAAGTGATTGAAATATAGCGTATAACGCCAAAAAACTGACGGATGGGTAAACTTGTAGAGCCTTGCCCGCCAAGGTCTTAAAGCGATAGCTGCGCCGCTCAATCAACCTTATTACCAACTAAGAGACGTAAACGGATGAACTTTTCGAGACAAGCCTTATTGGGCATTGGGATGATTATCGGCGGTAGCGTGATGCTATACGCTATGGTGCAACAAATCGGCGATAATAGTCAGCCTGCGCCGACCTCAGCGATGGTCGAAAGCTCAAGCACTGAGCAAACCACGCAGCCACCATTGACAACGGACATCGAAACAGAAAAACGCATCTTGGCACAAAAACAAAAAGAGCGCGCCGCTCGCGTCGCAGAGCAAGAAAGACGTGCTCAGCAGTTTTTGCTTGAGCAAGAAGCCGCTGAAGCTGAAGCACTGGCCAAGGCGCGCGCAGAAAGCCAGCAATATATAACAAATACTACCGCTGCTGACGATAGCGACAGCGCCGCGGCTAAGAAAAAAGACGATACCGCTTCGGCGACAGCAAGCCTTGAAGGTACGGAAAGTTCTGAAAGCGCTGATAGCAATACGGCGCAAGCCGCCGCAGCCGAAAAATTAAAAACTGCCCAGCAGCAAGAAGCCAAACGTCAAGCCGCTCTCAAAGAGCAACAAGCCGCCAAAGAATTGGCACAGCGACAACAGCAAGCGGAACAAGCAAAGCAACAAGCAGAAGCCAAACGTCAAGCAGAAGCTGAGCGTCAGGCTGCCGAGCAGGCCGCTGCAAAAAAGCAAGCGGCTGAAAAAGCTGCCGAAGCCGCCAAAAAAGAGCCGCCCAAATCCCCCACTG
>NZ_JAPEHS010000157.1:0-1100 GCF_028823565.1 Psychrobacter sp. A3 | reverse complement strand
CAACACGCCCTAAATACAAATAGCACCTATTAAGCATGCGGGGTAATCGCAGGCATCAAGTCATGAAAGGTACGACCAGAGGCAGTCTCGCCGATGGCGTGCATCTTCCACTCGCCGTTATGACGATAGACCTTGGCCATAATCATCGCAGTATGGCCGCCTTGTGCGGATAAATTATAGCGCGCCACCTCAGCGTTGTTGCTGGCATTGACGATACGGCAAAACGCATTTTCGACGGTCTCAAACGTCTGACCGGTAAAGCTATTGACCGTAAATACCAGTGACGTCACATTGCTTGGGACGCGCGCGAGATCGACGTTGATGACCTCATCGTCGCCGTCACCATCGCCAGTACGATTATCACCTGTATGGACGATGCTGCCGTCTTTTGATTTTAGCTGGCTAAACCAAATCGCATCGACGGCTTGTTTGCTGCTATCGAACATGATGCAAGAGGCATCAAGATCGATAGAGTCGCCGCCGCTACCACCGCCAAACAATTTACCCAAAAACCCGCCTTTTTGTGCTTGAGGCCCTTGAGCCACATCCCAGCCGAGGCCCAGTTTGACTTGTGTCAGTTCGCCGCCAGCTTCTTTGCTTAAAGAGATTTTTTGCCCTTTTTGTAGATTAACTGCCATGAGATTGTCCTTATAATAATTGTGAGTAAAAACGAACAGCGCCGCGCTATAAGATATTGTCTAAAAAGCCACCGCCGCCGCCGCGACCGCCTGAGCTAGTGCCTAGGATGCTTTGTAGCCAGCCTTGGTAGCTGTCACGGTTGCGTGAGCAGATGATGACTTTGCCGCTACCTGAGAAGTTTAGCACCATACCTTCGCCGCTGGTGACGGAGTTGATGATATTGCTCATGATGCCTTTTTTCTTACTGGTCGACACCGACAGTTTATAGTCCAAGTTTGAGTCCCAGCAGACCACGTGACCGTTATCAATGATGACGTCTTTGTCTGGTGTCACCTCAATCTCAAACAGCGAGCCAAAACCTGATACCACCACTTGACCTTGGCCTTGGGTCTGCATCACCATAAAGCCGCCGGTATCGCCAAATACTGCGCCGCCAAGGTTGCGCTGAATATTGGCTCTGA
>NZ_JAPEHS010000156.1:0-1125 GCF_028823565.1 Psychrobacter sp. A3 | reverse complement strand
AGCTTACGCTGAGATCAGTATCGCTTAGTCTTTTACGTTAGCTACCACACCAGCACCTACAGTACGGCCACCTTCACGGATAGCGAAACGTAGGCCTTTGTCCATAGCGATTGGGTGGATAAGCTCTACGCTCATCTCAACGTTGTCACCAGGCATGACCATTTCTGTACCGTCTTGTAATTGGATTGCGCCAGTTACGTCAGTGGTACGGAAGTAGAACTGTGGACGATAGCCGTTTAGGAACGGAGTATGACGACCACCTTCTTCTTTTGATAGTACGTATACTTCGGCGTCGAAGTTGGTGTGTGGGGTGATTGAACCTGGCTTGGCTAGTACTTGGCCACGTTGGACTTCTTCACGCTTGGTACCACGGAGTAGTACGCCACAGTTTTCGCCTGCACGACCTTCGTCTAGCATTTTGCGGAACATCTCAACACCAGTACAGGTGGTTTTTTGGGTGTCTTTGATACCGACGATTTCGATTTCGTCACCAACTTTTACGATTCCTGATTCAACACGGCCAGTTACAACGGTACCACGACCTGAGATTGAGAATACGTCTTCGATTGGCATTAGGAATGCTTTGTCGATGTCACGCTCTGGCTCTGGGATGTAGGTGTCTAGGGTGTTTAGTAGTTCTACGACTGCTGGTTCGCCGTATTTGCCGTCGTCGCCTTTTAGGGCTTGGGTGGCACTACCTTTCATGATTGGGGTGTCGTCGCCTGGGAAGTCATAGTCGTTAAGAAGTTCACGTACTTCCATTTCGACGAGCTCTAGCAATTCTTCGTCGTCTACTAGGTCACATTTGTTCATGAAGACGATGATGTATGGTACGCCTACCTGACGTGATAGCAAGATGTGCTCACGAGTTTGTGGCATTGGGCCGTCAGTTGCTGATACGACTAGGATTGCGCCGTCCATTTGTGCGGCACCGGTGATCATGTTTTTAACATAATCGGCGTGGCCTGGGCAGTCAACGTGGGCGTAGTGACGGGTGTCGGTGTCATACTCTACGTGTGAGGTGTTGATGGTGATGCCACGTGCTTTTTCTTCTGGGGCTGAGTCAATTGACGCGTAGTCTTTGGCTTCGCCGCCTGAGGTTTTTGCTGCTACGGTTGCGATAGC
>NZ_JAPEHS010000155.1:0-1315 GCF_028823565.1 Psychrobacter sp. A3 | reverse complement strand
CGCCTAAAAAATAGTCGCTGTCAGTGCCATGGTCGAATGTTCAACACGCCCTAATGATATAGAAAATTAAGAAGACGATAAAATCAATAAAAGACTATTACTGAAACCCTGAAACAGCCGTACACGACCGTGAGAAAGATACAGGCTGTAACGTAAGGCAATCTGAAGTGGGACAGAGTTTACATAACTCGTCTATCGAAGATTATCCATAAATTCCTATACTTTAATGGTATTCGCAAGTCCGCAAGCTTGGCGGTCTGATTAGTTAAAACATAACAAATAATTTAAGGATAATATTATGAGTAACCATGACGGTATCGATCGCAGTGAAGTAAAACACATGTCAAAAGAGTCTAAAAAAGACCTAAACGCAGACATCATTACCGGTGAACCAGGCTCTCATCCTATCGGAACAGGCGTTGGCGGTGTTGGCGGTGCAGCAGCGGGCGCGGCTATTGGTACAATGGCAGGGCCGCTAGGGACACTAATTGGCGGCGCGATTGGCGCAGTCGTTGGTGGAGGAGCAGGTCATGCAGCCGCAGAAACGATCGATCCGACACGTGAAGAAGCATACTGGCGCGCTGAGTATGCCAATGCAGACTACTATCGTGAAGGTCTAGATTTTGATCGTGATTTGCACCCAGCATATGCAGTAGGCTATGCCAATCGTGCGCGCTATCCAGCCGATGCGCGTTTTGAAGACCACGAAGCTGATTTAGAGCGCTCATGGCACGAAGTAAAAGGCGAGTCTCGCCTAGAGTGGAATGATGCTCGCCGAGCTTCACGCGATGCATGGAACCGTGTTTTTTAATTGGCTTTTTTATAAGGTACTACAAATCTTATAAAAACTCATCAGAAATATAAATAAAAAGGCATAACAGTCTAAAAACTAAGCAGTATTATAAGAGCTTACTATGACGTTACAGCAGAGATTTTAATTGTACATTAGTTTCTTTCAATCGCTTTTATTTATATTATTTATGTTATTTTGAGGCTTCCGAAGGCATCTTTGGAAGCTTTTTTTATGAAAAAAGTTTATTATTTATGGATGTTAATGAATATATCAGACGTTATAAAAATAATAGGGAATATATGAATAATAAGGCTGATAATCATCAATTTTATATCGCGACCGCAAATTTATTGAACTTTGCAAATCCCAACCGCATTTATTATGACAATGCCCCTGCTTATAATGATACTGAATACAATCATAAGCTACGCGGTATCAGCGAATTGTTGGCGAAGGCTCATGCCGATATCATCGCTGTACAAGAAGTTTGGGATAGTGCCGCTTTAGTAGCGCTGGCGGCGT
>NZ_JAPEHS010000154.1:0-1329 GCF_028823565.1 Psychrobacter sp. A3 | reverse complement strand
GCCCATAGCGATGCATTGGTCTGCGACATATCAGAGCAGCAAAGCTCTGCGAATAACCATATCGGGCACAGTCACTAGTCACTAGGGCGTGTTGAACCTTCAACCATGGCACTGACAGAGACTATTTGTGAATGTTCAACACGCCCTACTGGGTTGGAGGAAATAACAACTATGTTGTGCTGACTTAGAAAGTCTTATTTATCATTCATAGCAAGGTAGATATTACGATCTGATGCGGATGCGTCATCCACATATTTTGAATCACGCCATGTCGTATAAGCATAGACACCACTGTATGGGCTGATACTGTTCTGACGGAAGTCAGAAATCCAATTTGTACCATCGAAAATTTGAATATGGCCATGTGGACGCTTTGATGAGCGATCATAGACAATAACATCACCTACTTGGGTTGGCATATCATTGCTGATTTTGCTGAAACCTGCTTTCTCAAGTGTGCCACGAGTAGCGTACTGATAGGCTGAAGGATTTGGAGTGAACTCATAACCAGCTGATTGTAGTGCTTTACGTACGTAACGGGCACAATATCCAGAGCTGCCAGATAAAGCCACTTTTGAGGCGCGAGCAGCAGCGATAGCGGGGGCTGAATTGCTGTCAGGAACCTTATTGACTTGCTGCTGTTGTTTTTCAGCGTATAAGCGGCTGTTTAATGATGAAAGCTGATTCTCTTTTTGCTTGGCCTGCGCACTTAGGTTGCTAATTGCTTGACTAATTTCATCATTATTAGAAACATAAGCACCACTTTTGGTGCTATAGATGTTTTTTGATGAACCGTAGTTTGATGCCACAGAAGTATTGGTGATGGTATTATTTGTTTGAGAGATTGTGATAGCAGCACCACTCGTTTGTGCTATGCCCATACCCAGTACTGACAAAATCAATAAAGCCTGTTTCATAAATCTAATACCTACGGTTAATTCAAAATCGTCTGTTATCAACAACAGCGCAGTCAATTAAATCTCAATAACTCAAGTATATATATGTCATAGTGACTGATACTTCTGCTGCATATTATTCATATAAAAAATGATTATTGGCGATCACAGCTCATTGAAGTCTTACGAAGCTGTTACAAATCAAGCTGCTGACCAAAACACAAAGCCGACTTTAGCATAGGCTGTTTAGCCTGTCATCCCCCTTAAAAACCCCAAAAATACTTTTTTGATGTCGAAAAAATTGCTAATATCCCACATTTTACAATGTAAGTTTGTGTAACATGTACAGAATATAGCTGACTAGATTGACCACAATTTCTACTGTTTTATAAGCAAAAAAACGTCTGAGGGTTAAATCTATAATTTAGATTTA
>NZ_JAPEHS010000153.1:0-1415 GCF_028823565.1 Psychrobacter sp. A3 | reverse complement strand
CTTTTTTTGCTTATCTCTCATCCGTCCGCTACGCTTCTTACGCCTTGGCTCTACTGTGTTTTCTGACTCTCGTGATTACACTGACAACGTTTATCCATAAGTCAGACAGCTTTAGATCGTGTCTTCATCTCAAAAATAATGATAAAAATGACGTTACAGCCTGTTTGTCCTTTGTAGGAAAGCGTCAACCGACCTTTTACTTTATTCTATTTTTTTCTATAGTAACTGGGTTGTTCTGTTAGGGCAATTTGTACAATCAACACTATGATACGACTGTTATTTATTCAGGTTTAAAAGCTTCTCACTCAGATGGTGACATTGATAAGTAGTGACATTGATAGGTAGTGACACTGAATTTAGTGCTTACTTGTTTAGAGAACAGTTATATAAAGAACACTTATACAAACAGCCATAAAACCACACTCAACACATAATAAGGATAATAATATGAGCAAGAAAACTTATAATATTCGTACCGCAGGCCAAGCCAATATTCCTGTGCTAGGGCTAGGTACTTGGCAATCAACAGGCCAAGACTGTATCGATGTCGTCTGCCAAGCGTTAAAAATGGGCTATGAGCACATTGATACTGCGCAAGCTTATGACAATGAAAAAGAGGTCGGAGAAGGTATCAAGCAATCAGGCGTGGCGCGTGATAAGTTCTTTTTGACCACCAAGATTTTCCCGGATGATATGAAGTTTGAGCCAGAAAAGCTGATAGCAGCCGCCAAGCGCTCATTAGAGAACCTAGATACCGATTATGTAGATCTGCTATTACTGCATTGGCCTGATGATCGCGTGCCATTGTCTGAGACCATTCCTGCGCTGTGTGAACTGCAAAAACAAGGGCTGACGCGTCATATTGGGGTTTCTAACTTTAATATCGCTCATATCATCGAAGCCAAAAAACACGCTGATGTGCCTATTGTCGTCAACCAAGTAGAGTTTCATCCGTTTATCAAACAAAATACCTTGCAGACTTTTTTGAATAATCATCATATTTTATTAGAAGCCTATTCGCCACTGGCGCGCGGTGATGTGTTTGACAATGAGGTCATCAAAGAGATTGTGGATAAGCATGGCGTAACACCTGCGCAAATATCACTGGCTTGGATATTATCTGACAAAAACCGTGTGGCCATTCCCAAGACGTCCAATCCCGACCATTTACAAGGCAACTTGGATGCCATCGATATCCAGCTTAGCGCCGATGAGTTAGAAAAAATTGGCAACTTGGCCCGTAGCGATGGCCGTAAAATCGAGCATCCTGACTATACGCCTGAATGGGATGACTAGGGCATATCCTCAATTCAATCGATAGACATCTAAATGGGCTAAAAATGGCTAAATCTGGACAAACGATGTCAGATAGCTGACTAATATCCCGATGTTATCTGCGCTATTTTCCTTGTTTG
>NZ_JAPEHS010000152.1:0-1595 GCF_028823565.1 Psychrobacter sp. A3 | reverse complement strand
GGCAAGCGTCCATACAGCCACAGGTGATATCGACGGTTTAGATACTATGACTGTCGATTTGGCTGACAAGCTGGCAACGGTGACATTTGATGATAGCAAAACCAGCGCAGAAGCCATTGCCGCCGCGATCGAAGAGGCAGGTTTTGTTGCAACCGTCGCCAACTCGTAAGTCTTACTGCTTTAACGCAAAACCAGCTGTCATGGCTGGTTTTTTTCATGAGAGATGCGATGGCAGCGCCTGTTGCTGACTGCAGGGCTTGAATAGAGCATAGTCGTAGCCATTTACTAGGTATGAGGCAATAGCCACGCTTGAGTAGGATTTATTTCTTATTAGATTAGGGCATGTTCTTATTTTTATCGTTGAGCCACTATAAAATAAATACAGTGCGACTGGGAGTAATTTTGCGCAGCCTCTGTCTGCGCAGGCACAGCAAGCAAGAAAAATTGATACCAGTCGCACGTGATAAAACCATGTACTTCTTTTATTTAAGATTGACCCTATCATTCATATTGAGAATGAGGACACGCCCCAGCATAGTCTATTTGCCTGCAGACGCTTTTTTCTGATTTTGACGTCTGATATTTAGATTTTTTCACCGATTTTATTATACATTTATAAACGCTATAGTCCGCCTACCCAAAACGAAGCGCCTGTTATTTAAGAGGTGGCAGTTGCCTTTATAGATGCCTTGACCGCTTTTAGAGTAAACCGACTATGTAATGCGCTATAACGCAACCACGAGTTTTATTTATGAAAAATTCTACCCGCACCAGTACTGACCCGTCTTATGAGGTGGCGACTGATATTGAGTCCAAAACTGCGATAGCGCCTGAGCGTGCGCACTTGCAGCTGGCTATCGATGGCATGACGTGTCAGGCGTGTGCTTCGCGGATTGAGAAGGTACTTAGCAAAAAGCCAGCGGTATATGAGGCAAGTGTGAACTTCGCTGGTGAGACTGCCAATATCGATTATGATCCGGCGCAGACCACTCCTGAGCAAGTCACAGAGTGGGTCAACAAAACCGGCTTTGTCGCCAATCTGCAAGCCGCTGACAGCTTGTTTGCGCAGACGGATAAAGACACGGCAACCGAGTATCCATGGCGCTTGATCGGGCTATGGATTTGTCTGTTGCCGTTTTTGGTTGGTATGGCGGGTATGCTAACGGGGTTTGGTATGGCGTGGATGCCGCCTGTTTGGATTCAGTTTATCCTAGCCACCATTGTCCAGTTTGGACTGGCATTGCCATTTTATAAAAGTGCGTGGGCGTCTATCAAAGGCGGCCTTGCCAATATGGACGTGCTGGTGGTCATCGGTACGGTGACTATTTGGGCGTATTCTACTTATCTGTGGTTGACTCATGGCGATGGCACGTTAAGCAGCCTATTGCAAAGTGGATATGCTGGCGGACATGGCCCCGCTGTGTATTTTGAAGCCGGGGTGATGGTCATCGCCTTTGTGCGAACGGGTAAGTATTTGGAGGAGCGCACCAAAAAGCACAGCCTAAACAGTATCGATTTATTGTTGTCACTGACGCCAGATGAAGTAGAGCAGCAGCAGCCCAACGGCGACTTTCATAATGTCGCATTGCAGGCGG
>NZ_JAPEHS010000151.1:0-1670 GCF_028823565.1 Psychrobacter sp. A3 | reverse complement strand
TTTGACTTCTTTTCGGGAGTTAATTCTAACTATAAAAATTATCATTTACTCAGCAGAAAAACTCAAAGTTAATTCATTACGAACATAATTTTAAGCGATTTGCTAGATAAATGAGCCAAGATTAGAAGTCATCTTCCTATTTATAGGTAAAGGCTTCAGAAAGATTAAACTGAAGAGTTTGATCATGGCTCAGATTGAACGCTGGCGGCAGGCTTAACACATGCAAGTCGAGCGGAAACGATGGGAGCTTGCTCCCAGGCGTCGAGCGGCGGACGGGTGAGTAACACTTAGGAATCTACCTAGTAGTGGGGGATAGCTCGGGGAAACTCGAATTAATACCGCATACGTCCTACGGGAGAAAGGGGGCAACTTGTTGCTCTCGCTATTAGATGAGCCTAAGTCGGATTAGCTAGTTGGTGGGGTAAAGGCCTACCAAGGCGACGATCTGTAGCTGGTCTGAGAGGATGATCAGCCACACCGGGACTGAGACACGGCCCGGACTCCTACGGGAGGCAGCAGTGGGGAATATTGGACAATGGGGGCAACCCTGATCCAGCCATGCCGCGTGTGTGAAGAAGGCCTTTTGGTTGTAAAGCACTTTAAGCAGTGAAGAAGACCTAACGGTTAATACCCGTTAGCGATGACATTAGCTGCAGAATAAGCACCGGCTAACTCTGTGCCAGCAGCCGCGGTAATACAGAGGGTGCAAGCGTTAATCGGAATTACTGGGCGTAAAGCGAGCGTAGGTGGCTTGATAAGTCAGATGTGAAATCCCCGGGCTTAACCTGGGAACTGCATCTGATACTGTTAAGCTAGAGTAGGTGAGAGGGAAGTAGAATTCCAGGTGTAGCGGTGAAATGCGTAGAGATCTGGAGGAATACCGATGGCGAAGGCAGCTTCCTGGCATCATACTGACACTGAGGTTCGAAAGCGTGGGTAGCAAACAGGATTAGATACCCTGGTAGTCCACGCCGTAAACGATGTCTACTAGTCGTTGGGTCCCTTGAGGACTTAGTGACGCAGCTAACGCAATAAGTAGACCGCCTGGGGAGTACGGCCGCAAGGTTAAAACTCAAATGAATTGACGGGGGCCCGCACAAGCGGTGGAGCATGTGGTTTAATTCGATGCAACGCGAAGAACCTTACCTGGTCTTGACATATCTAGAATCCTGCAGAGATGCGGGAGTGCCTTCGGGAATTAGAATACAGGTGCTGCATGGCTGTCGTCAGCTCGTGTCGTGAGATGTTGGGTTAAGTCCCGCAACGAGCGCAACCCTTGTCCTTAGTTACCAGCGGGTTAAGCCGGGAACTCTAAGGATACTGCCAGTGACAAACTGGAGGAAGGCGGGGACGACGTCAAGTCATCATGGCCCTTACGACCAGGGCTACACACGTGCTACAATGGTAGGTACAGAGGGCAGCTACACAGCGATGTGATGCGAATCTCAAAAAGCCTATCGTAGTCCAGATTGGAGTCTGCAACTCGACTCCATGAAGTAGGAATCGCTAGTAATCGCGGATCAGAATGCCGCGGTGAATACGTTCCCGGGCCTTGTACACACCGCCCGTCACACCATGGGAGTTGATTGCACCAGAAGTGGTTAGCCTAACTTAGTGAGGGCGATCACCACGGTGTGGTTGATGACTGGGGTGAAGTCGTAACAAGGTAG
>NZ_JAPEHS010000150.1:0-1729 GCF_028823565.1 Psychrobacter sp. A3 | reverse complement strand
ATACAAACCACTTGGGTGTTGTATGGTCAAGCCAAACGAGCAATTAGTACAGGTTAGCTACACACATCACTGCGCTTCCACACCCTGCCTATCAACGTCCTAGTCTTGAACGGCTCTTTAGGGAAATCTAATCTTGAGGTGGGCTTCCCGCTTAGATGCTTTCAGCGGTTATCCCATCCGAACGTAGCTACCGGGCAATGCCATTGGCATGACAACCCGAACACCAGCGGTTCGTCCACTCTGGTCCTCTCGTACTAGGAGCAGATCCTCTCAAATTTCCAACGCCCACGGTAGATAGGGACCGAACTGTCTCACGACGTTCTAAACCCAGCTCGCGTACCTCTTTAAATGGCGAACAGCCATACCCTTAGGACCTGCTTCAGCCCTAGGATGAGATGAGCCGACATCGAGGTGCCAAACACCGCCGTCGATATGAACTCTTGGGCGGTATCAGCCTGTTATCCCCAGAGTACCTTTTATCCGTTGAGCGATGGCCCTTCCATACAGAACCACCGGATCACTAAGACCTACTTTCGTACCTGCTCGACTTGTGGGTCTCGCAGTTAAGCGCGCTTTTGCCTTTATACTCTTTGAACGATTTCCGACCGTTCTGAGCGCACCTTCGTACTCCTCCGTTACTCTTTAGGAGGAGACCGCCCCAGTCAAACTACCCACCATACATTGTCCTCGGTATTGTGATACCTGAGTTAGAACCCCAACATGACCAGGGTGGTATTTCAAGGATGGCTCCACCAAGACTGGCGTCTCGGTTTCAAAGCCTCCCACCTATCCTGCACAAGTCAGGTCAAAGTTCAATGTAAAGCTGTAGTAAAGGTTCACGGGGTCTTTCCGTCTAGCCGCGGGTACACAGCATCTTCACTGCGATTTCGATTTCACTGAGTCTCTGCTGGAGACAGCGCTGCCATCATTATGTCATTCGTGCAGGTCGGAACTTACCCGACAAGGAATTTCGCTACCTTAGGACCGTTATAGTTACGGCCGCCGTTTACTGGGGCTTCGATCAAGACCTTCGCATACGCTAAGCCCATCAATTAACCTTCCAGCACCGGGCAGACATCACACCCTATACGTCCACTTTCGTGTTTGCAGAGTGCTGTGTTTTTAATAAACAGTTGCAGCAGCCTGGTATCTGCGACTGCCAATAGCTTACGGAGCAAGTCCTTCACCATCAGCAGCGTACCTTCTCCCGAAGTTACGGTACCATTTTGCCTAGTTCCTTCAGCAGAGTTCTCTCAAGCGCCTTGGTATTCTCTACCTGATCACCTGTGTCGGTTTAGGGTACGATTCGTTTATGACTATCGCTTAGAAGCTTTTCCTGGAAGCATGGTATTTGCCACTTCGTCCTACAAGTAGGACTTGCTATCAGATCTCGGTATGAAATAGCCCGGATTTACCTAAGCTATAAACCTACATCCTTCCACTCAGACAACCATCGCTGAGCTGGCATAACCTTCTCCGTCCCTCCATCGCATCATAAACAAGTATCGGAATATTAACCGATTTCCCATCGACTACGCCTTTCGGCCTCGCCTTAGGGGTCGACTCACCCAGCCCCGATTAACGTTGGACTGGAACCCTTGATCTTCCGGCGTGCGAGCTTTTCACTCGCATTATCGTTACTCACGTCAGCATTCGCTCTTGTGATACCTCCAGCATGCTTTACAACACACCTTCACAGGCTTACACAACGCTCCCCTACCACTTGAAA
>NZ_JAPEHS010000149.1:0-1873 GCF_028823565.1 Psychrobacter sp. A3 | reverse complement strand
TGCGCAACCTACGTTTAAAAATAGCATCCCAGTAGCGCTATGCGCTTTTTAGAGTACATCGACTATACTCAGAACAGGACAGACTCAGGACATATTGTAAACTGAGCTGACGATTATTTAGCATATCAGCAAAAAAGGGGCAGGTAATGGCAGGATATATATTGGCATTGGACCAAGGCACGACATCGAGCCGAGCGATACTCTACGACGATCACGCCCGCCCCATTAAGATGGCGCAGCAACCGACGACCTTGCAGACACCTAAGGCAGGTTTTGTAGAGCAAGACGCCCAGCAAATTTGGCAGACGCAGATTAGCTGTGCGCACGATGTGATCAACCTCGCAGGCCTGCTGGCTACCGATGTCAGTAGCATTGCTATCACCAACCAGCGTGAATCTATTGTGATGTGGGACAAACAAACCGGCAAGCCATTAGCGCCAGCGATTATTTGGCAAGACAGGCGTACGGCCAGCTATTGCAAAACTCTGGCCGCTGAGCCTGCAAGTCGCGGCGAGTCTGACAGCGGTGCACGGAGCAAAAGCGCATTGAGCAAAGTTGCGGTTAGCGACACGGGTCTCAATAGCAGCGCGCAGCATGGCATGGCAGAAGAGGTACAGCGTCTGACTGGCCTGCGCCTCGATCCATATTTTAGTGCCAGCAAAATCGCTTGGCTGCTCGAAAACAATCCTAAGCTGAGCGTGCGCGCCAGTAGAGGTGAGATAGCGGTGGGCACCATCGATAGCTGGTTGATATACAAACTGACGGGTGGCGCGCATGTCATCGATGTGACCAATGCATCTCGGACATTATTGTTTGATATTCATAAGCTGGCATGGTCAGAGGTGCTGTGTGCCCGTTTTTCGATACCCATGAGCATCCTACCCACCGTTTTGCCGTCTGACGGAGATTTTGGCAAGACCAAAAAAGGCCTGTTTGCCAAGCAAATACCTATTCAGTCGGTATTGGGCGATCAGCAAGCGGCGCTCTTTGGCCAAGGCTGTCTGGACGCGGGTATGGCCAAAAACACCTACGGGACTGGGTGCTTTATGCTGATGAACATAGGCAAACAACCAAAAATCAGCGAACATAAACTGCTGACCACCATCGCGTGGCAGCGAAAAACCAGCCCAACGCGCCCAGATAACTTATCATTTGACCAAATCGTTCAGTCAGGTATGCGCCTATTACAGCCACCAAAAAAAGAAGTGACCTATGCCTTGGAAGGTAGTGTGTTTATGGCAGGCGCCATCATCCAGTGGCTACGAGATAATTTGGGTATGATTAAGACAAGTGGTGAAGTGGAGGATTTGGCACGGCAAGTAGACAGTAGTGAGGAGGTGGTACTATTGCCAGCTTTTACAGGACTTGGCGCGCCTTATTGGCGCTCTGATATCAGCGCCAGTATCACTGGGATGAGCCGCGGCACTACTAAGGCGCATATTGCTCGTGCAGCGCTAGAAGCGGTCGCTTATCAAACCTATGACGTGCTGATTGCAATGCAGAAAGACAGCCCCCATCCGCTTACAGAGCTCAGGGTAGATGGCGGCGCGGCCAATAATGATTTGCTGATGCAGTTTCAGGCAGATCTACTGGATGTGCCGGTGCTGCGCCCTAGAGACACAGAAATCACCGCAAAAGGTGCAGCAATGCTCGCGGGTCTAAAAACAGGGCTGTATGATGACACCACAATGCAAGCGTCTTGGCAAGTAGATCGTATATTTGAGCCGAGCATGTCGGCAGATATGCGTGAGCAGCATCTGAGTAAATGGCAGCAAGCCATCAAACGATCCTTAATGCCGCTATAAAACAACGCGATAAATAGGGCGTGTTGAACATTCGCAAATAGGCACTGCTGATCGCTAAAATTGTTCCA
>NZ_JAPEHS010000014.1:0-43292 GCF_028823565.1 Psychrobacter sp. A3 | reverse complement strand
TACTTGCGTGCTGCGTTCCCAGAGGCTGCGCAAAATTCATCCCAGTAGCGCTATGGCATTTTTAGAGTGTATCGACTATACGTATGATTTTATAGTTGCAAGCTGCTGTTTGCCGCTTTGTTTTTACGACATCGCATCAATCACTGGTGTCACTGGCAATAAAATATCGTTATGATAGGATATAAAGCAGGCTGTTTTTTTGTATAGACAAATCACGGAGGGTGCCTGACGCTTTACCGTCTTATGACAGACCGACTGCCCTATCCCATTTTTCACATATTTAATCGAAGCTATTTATGACCGCTGACATAACGATTTATAAGCAAATTTATCCCAGCCAGTGTATCAAACTTGCCGAGCTGGGCTATCGCTCTGTGCTCAACATCCGCCCTGATGCAGAAGTGGAGTCACAGCCCAATAGTGGCGAGTTTGCCGATGCCACCGAGCAGGCAAACCTAAGCTATCAGCACCTGCCTTTTGATGATGAGCGTTTGAGTATGCTGACCGTCGAGCAGTTTGCCGCCCTTTATCACACGCTGCCTAAACCCATTTTGATGTTTTGTGGTACTGGAGCGCGTGCCAAGCTCTTGTATCAAAGCGCCTTGATGCAGGGTTTGTTGTAAGCATATATATAGTTATCTGAATGTAAAACTGTTATGGATTTAAACGCGCTACTGGTATAAATTTTACTTGCGTGCTGCGTTCCCAGAGGCTGCGCAAAATTCATCCCAGTAGCGCTATGACATTTTTAGAGTGTATCGACTATAGCCAAGTACCGCTGGGGTATTGCTCTGCGCTCTATGACTGTATGGCTTTATGAATACACGCTATAAGCTATAAGCTACAAACAGCCATCTCTGATTTTTGGCTGATAAGAAGCCAAGATAGAGCCCAACAGCTCTATACACGTAAAACGCTGGCGCAAAAACCAGCCCACACAACTAAAAATAGGAAGATTTATGAGTCATCAAGTTCGTATCACAGGGCAAATCACCCCTGACCAAGTCCCTATGCTCGCCGAAAATGGTTTTAAAACCATCATCAATAACCGCCCTGATGGCGAAGAGCCAGGACAGCCAACCAGCGCAGAGATTGAAGCGGCAGCGACCGAGGCAGGCTTGGCTTACAAAGAAGTGTCTTTTGCCGGTAGTGAGCTCAGCCAACACCACGTCGAAGAATTCGCAGATTTTTTTAATCAAGCTGAGCAGCCCATGCTGATCTTTTGCCGTACGGGCAACCGCTCAACCGGTATCTACGAAGCGGCCAAACGCATGGATTTGCTAGACGACTAGCCTATCATTAAGTCATGCACCCGCCAGATACCCCACGGCAATAACAATAAGTCCCTGTGCTAATGACATTAACAATGCTCAAGACGCTTGGCATAAACGATGAACCATAAAAACCCCTGAAGCCTATATAGACTTCAGGGGTGTGTTTTATAAAAGATAAGTAATTAAGTAAAAGCTTACTGCATAACCAAGTATTCAAACGCTGATAATGCTGCTTTACTACCCTCACCCATCGCGATATTGATTTGCTTAAAGGGGACTGTGGTCACGTCACCACAAGCAAAGATGCCTTTGCGGTCAGTGCGGCAGCGCTCATCAATTTCAATCTCACCAAAGCGATTTAGATCGACAAAGCCTTTGACAAAATCCGTGTTTGGCACAAGACCAATCTGAACAAACACTCCTGACAAATCGCGCTCATGGGTCTCACCGGTGCTGCGATCTTGATAAACGATAGACGTTACTTTATTGTCAGTCGCTTTGATCTCTTGAGTGGCCGCATTGGTGATAAACTCGATATTGTCTTTTTCTTTGGCTTTATTAATCAGCACCTGATCAGCTTTGAGGTCGTCTGCAAACTCAAGCACCGTCACATGATTGACAATACCCGCTAAGTCCAGTGCTGCCTCGACACCTGAGTTACCACCACCGATGACGGCGATGTCTTTACCTTTAAAGAACGGGCCATCACAGTGAGCACAGTAAGCCACGCCTTGACCGATGTTTTCTTCTTCGCCTGGCACACCAAGCTTGCGCCACTGGGCACCGGTCGCAAGGATAATGCTGCGCGTCTCAAAGCTCTCACCGGTGTTTAGATGAATGCTATAATTTTCCTCAGCCGTCTCACCGATTTCTTTGACACTGACGTGCTCTTTTAGGGTGATGTTGTACTCACGCAAGTGTTTTTCAAAGTTGGCTGACAACTCGTTACCCGTGATCAACGGTACAGAAATCAGGTTTTCGATGTCTTGCGTGTCTTTTACTTGTCCGCCAATACGGTCAGCGACCATGGTGACTTTGAGGCCTTTACGCGCGGTATAAATCGCGGCGGCAACCCCAGCAGGACCAGCACCGATGATGGTGACATCTTGCTGCTCTAATTGGTCTTCGTCAGCGCCTGCCTCTGCTAGCAAGTCAGGGAACTGCTCTTGCAGTTTTTCGATGAGCTTTGCCGTATCGATCAGACCATTGGCAAATGGCTTACCGTTTAAGAAAACCGCTGGCACGCCTTGAATATTGTTTGCCTCGACCTGCTCTTGGAACAACCCACCATCGATCATCTCGTTGCTGATATCATCGTTGAGTATCGCAAATTGGTTAAGCGCTTGCACCACTTCTGGGCAGTTGTGGCAAGACAACGAGACATAAGTCTGGAACTGCAACGGCTTATTAAAGCGTTTGATCAGTTTTTGAATACCCTCATCTAACTTCAGCGTATGACCGCCCGCTTGCAAGATTGCCAAAACCAGCGAGGTAAACTCATGGCCACCTGGGATACCGCTAAAGACGATACCCGTATCATTTAGCGCGCCATCGATATGGCTATAAATCGCAAAGCTGATCGCGCTTGGCAGGCTGTCGTCAGTGGCTTGTGCATCGAAATTGATCTTATCAGTCGTGCCTGCGATTTTACTCAAAAAATCAATCAACTCACTGCGTTTTTCGTGCTCACCGCTACCCAATACAAAGGTAATCGGACGAGTCATGTTTTCGCTATAGCTTTTGATCGCATCTAATAAATTTTGATCTATCATGTTTGTTCCCCATCATTATTGGATATGTAACGGCAACTGTCGCATTGCCTGTTCAAATACGGTTTTTTTGTGGCTGTTTCTGTTATAAAAAAGCGATTGGGCATTTGGTTTATGCCCTTTGATGTCTCTATTATCATGGGTTTAGGCATGTTGGGCAAGCTGAGAAACTCAAACCTTACGTTTTATAAAACCAATCGTAAACTATTAAACATAATCAATATTAAAACCACCCTTGGCGGATTGCCATGGTATCAAGGCGGTTTTTTCGCTACAATCAAATGTGGCGAATGGGAAGGGTTCTTATTTGTCTGCATCAACCTCAAGTCTCACCATTACAGCAATCTTCACGATCATGCGCTCATACTTGCTGGTGTTTGTGGCAAGCTGGCGCTTCATAACAAGGATGACAATATGAGAAAGACTGATACATGGCAAGATAACCGAGAGATCATCAGCGAGCTAAAACAAAAAGACAGTCACTTTGCCAGCATTTTTGATGAGCACACCATGCTGGATCAGCAAATCAATCAGCTGGAAAAAGACACAGTCAAACATGCCAGCCGCGAAGACGAAATCGAGCAAATGAAACGACGAAAGCTGCATTTAAAAGATGAGATTTATCAAATCATCGATAAAAACAAATTACAGTCTCAGGCTCAGCACCATACGCCCTAGGGCAAAAACACAGACATTTTTTAATCATATAAAACCCCCATCAATTTCTGCTGATGGGGTTTTTTTTCCATAATATAGCTAGTCAATAGTTATCAACCGCCAATGATTTCGCCGCCATTGACGTGTATCACTTGTCCTGTCACATAGCTTGCATCATCACTTGCTAAGTACAAGTAAGCAGGCGCAACCTCATTTGGCTGCCCTGCTCGTCCCATCGGCGAGCTTTGGCCAAATGTTTCAATCTCATCGGGTGTGAATGATGCGACGATAAGCGGTGTCCAAACTGGCCCCGGCGCAACACCATTGACGCGGATACCTTTATCATTACTCATCAAATTGTTGGAGAGCGCACGGGTAAAGGATAAAATAGCGCCTTTGGTTGCAGCATAGTCCATCAGATGATCGCTGCCGCGGTAGGCGGTGATGGAGGTAGTATTGATGATACTACTGCCCGCCTGCATGTGCGGCAGGGCAAATTTGCTCAGCCAAAAATGCGGATAAAAATTGGTATGAATGGTCTCATCGAGCTGCTCGGTGCTGATGTCCGTGAGCGTTTGCTGCTCGACTTGTCTGCCTGCATTATTAACCAAAACATCGATTTTGCCAAACTCTTTAACCGTTTTATCAATGAGCGCCTTACAGTTGTCTTCTTTTGACAAGTCAGAGGCAACCAATAAACAGCGGCGACCATAGGACTCAACGTGATGCTGCGTCTTTTTAGCGTCTTCATCTTCACATAGATAGCTGACCACCACATCTGCGCCTTCTTTGGCAAATAAAATCGCCACCGCTTGACCGATGCCGCTATCAGCCCCCGTCACAATCGCAACTTTGCCAGCCAGCTTGCCATCTGGATAGTCGCGCGGTAGTACCTCAGGGCTTGGATGTTGTTGTTTTTGCGAGCCGGGCAAAGACTGCTGCTGCTGAGGAAAGTCTTTATTTTCTGATTGATGACTCATGATTTTACTCCTTTATTATCATATTCATACTTATAATGGTTGTGATTAAATCATCGATGATAAAACAAGCTTTTGAATAATCCACTGCCGCTTATCGTGCAAAGCCTGTTATCAGCATAAATAACCGAAAATAGAATTTGGTAAAATCTGGTATCAACCTGTGGACGAGATGTAAAAAAAGACCCTATCAACATCTGCTGATAGGGTCTTTGTCTATGATACTGGCTCTAAACATAGTTAGTCGTCAGTGCCATAACGTTACCTAAGAGGTCAATCGACTACTTAGATTTTACCAACCAAGTCAAGGCTTGGTTTTAGCGTTGCTTGACCTTGCTCCCAAGCGGCTGGGCAAACTTCGCCGTCGTTGTCACGAACGTACTGAGCGGCTTTTACTTTGCGTACCACGTCTTTTGCGCTACGGCCGATGCCTAGGTCATGGATTTCAGCAACTTTAATGAGACCATCTGGATCAACGATGAAAGTACCACGAAGGGCAGCGTTGTCTTCTTCGATCATGATGTTAAAACCACGAGTGATTTTACCAGTGCCATCACCCAACATTGGGAAAGTGACTTTGCCAATCGCTTCTGAAGAGTCGTGCCATGCTTTGTGCACGAAATGCGTGTCAGTTGATACTGAGTACACTTCTACGCCTAAGTCTTTTAGCTCTTGGTAATGGTTTGCCATGTCTTCAAGCTCAGTTGGGCAAACAAAAGTAAAGTCGTGTGGGTAAAACATAAACACAGCCCAGCTGCCTTTTACGTCTTCTGAAGTGATGGTTTTGAACTCACCGTTTACAAACGCTTCTGTTGAGAATTCTGGGATTTCTTGATTGATAATAGCTGCCATGATTGGCTCCTTTTTTGATTACAGTGTTTTAAGTTACATTGTGATGATAGAGTTGGCTATTTTTACCAAGCCTTTAACTCTCTGGGCTACATGACAAACTATACGCGAATTTCATGGTTAATCCAGTTAAAAGTTTTTAATGTGATGTTTTGTTTTATTAAACTTGTTAAACTATTATCTCTAGTTTTTATCATCAGTGCTGTATGCGTGTATGCGGGCCTGATAGTAAGCAAGTATCCGACATCAATCATCTGACAAGATAGCATTAAAAAGCCCATAAATAGAGAGGTTTTATGATTACTTTACGTCAACTTGAGTTTGCCTTAGCCGTCGCCAAACACCGCCATTTTAAGCGCGCCGCCGAAGAATGTAATATTTCACAGTCTGCGCTGAGTCTCGGTATCGCAGAGCTCGAAAAACAGCTAGATACGCAAATATTTGAGCGTAACAATAAGCAAGTGCTGATCACCCCGATTGGGCAAGATATCTTGACACGCGCTCAGCGGGTGTTTTCTGAAGTGCGGGATTTGACCACCCGCGCCCACAGTCACAAGACCCCGCTTGCATATCCGATGACGGTCGGTATCATTCCAACGATTGCGCCGTACTTGCTGCCTAAAGTACTGCCCGCGCTGCGCGAGCATTATCCTGAGTTTCGCATGACCATCATCGAGCAGCAAACCGAGCGCCTACTCGAGCAGGTACGCTACGGCCATATCGATACTGCTATTATTGCCTTGCCTTATGCCGTCGATGGGCTACACAGTTTTGAGTTTTGGAGCGAGGACTTTTTTGCGGTATTTCCCAAAGACGATGTGCACGCCAAGCTTGATAGCATTAGCTCTGATGAGCTAGCGACCGCGAATCTGATGCTATTAGGCGAGGGTCACTGCTTAACCGATCAAACCTTATCCGTCTGTCATTTCGATCGCGCGCAGATGAAATCAAGTTTTTCTGATGCCAGTCTTAATACTTTGATTCAGATGGCACTTGCCAACATGGGAACGACGCTGGTGCCAGAGATGGCCTTAGATCAGCTGCATCTACATAACCAAAACGCGGTCGCTGTGCCACTTTCCGAGGCCGGACCGCATCGTCATATCGCCTTTGTCACGCGTTTAAACTATGCACGGGTCGATGACGTAAATCTGCTGGGTAATGTGTTTAAACAAGCATTAGAAGAAGCGGCAAACAAGTCCTAAGCTGCAGGACTTAGCCGTAATGAATAGTCATAAGCAAAGCAACTTAGGTGAGGTATGCGCCAATTTTCGCAAATAACCCTTAATTCTGGTCATTATTTTGCCCGGCACTTATCTGCGATAAATAGCGATATCAAGCCGGCGACAGTCCATGCGCTGTGGCAAGATATCGCTACTCGCTATAACGAAAATCAGCGCGCTTATCATACCTTACGCCACTTGCAGCAATTGTTTGGACAGTTTGAGCAAATCAAGCATAAGCTTAATGAGCCTCATATTATCGCATTAGCCCTGTTTTATCATGATGTGGTATACGACCCGCTGCGTACAGACAATGAGCGAAAAAGCGCCGAGTACGCAGCAGAGACGTTACGCCCGTATCTTTGCGCTGAGCAGTGCGAGCACCTCTATGCGCTGATCATGATGACGACCAACCATCAACTTACGGGGCTATCCGACCCTGACAAAATCAATGATGCCGCTTATCTATTGGATATGGATTTAAGCATTTTGGCTGCGCCTTGGCCACAGTACGAGCGCTATGCGCAAGCGGTGCGCCAAGAGTATAGCCATGTGCCATTAGCCGAATATCGTACAGGACGCATGGCGGTATTAAACAGACTATTGGCGCATCCAAAGCTTTATCTAACTTGCTATTACTATGAGCGGCTTGAGACGCCAGCACGAGCGAACATCCAACGCGAGCTTACTTTGCTTGCAGCTTAATAAATAGCTCTCTGCCTTGCCGTGCGGGATGTGAGTTATAGCAGCGCTCCATAATATCTATATCAAAATGGCTGGCAAAATGCTGCTGATACGCTTCTTTTGTACCACCAAAGGGCGGCTCATCACGGCCAAAATCGACATCAAACAACACGCCAACCAGCTTACCTTGTGGTTTGAGCAGTGAGGCCATTTTTTTGACATAATCATCGCGGCGTGAAGGGTCAATGGCACAAAAAAACGTCTGTTCAAGTACCCAATCAAACTGATACTGCGTAGGCGATAACTCAAAAAAGTCGGCGCAAACTAAATGCTTAGATGGAAAGTCAGGATAGCGCTCGGCAAAGTCATTGATGGGCGCTGGAGCAAAGTCCACCAGCGTTACATTGGTAAAGCCTTGCTCATGCAAATAGCCTACCTCGTAAGCATTCCCCGCTCCTGGCACCAAAATAGCCTGCGCCTTAGCAGATTCAGGCAACTGGTCTATATAGGCTTTGAGCGGTGGCGACACTTGTCCCATATCCCAACCGGTACTGTCTTGCTCGTAGCGCAGCTGCCAAAACTCGGCTTGACTGACATTTTCCATATTATATTTATCCTTGATTGCTTATTTTTAATAATACGTTTTGTACTGTTATAGATTATCATATCAGTATTTTAGTCAGTATTATGGTCGATATTATATTATATAGGATTGACCATACCATTCTTAATCCAACTGCCCTGTCTTGCCTGCTAGCATATCGTGCCAATACCGGTAGTCTGGCATCGCGGTCGCCACCGTTTGCCAAAACTCATGGCTATGGTTAGCATGATGCAGGTGGCACAGCTCATGGACGATGACGTATTCGGTACATTCAAGCGGATAGGCAGGCAGATACACAGACAGCCAAATACGACGCGCGCGCGTGTTGCAGCTGCCCCAGCGCGTGTGCATCTTTTTTAGGCGTATCTCATTGGCATAGGCACCGACCACAGGTTGCCACTTGTCAAACAATGACGGCATGATAGCCGCAAGCTGCTCACGGTAATAGGCCAGTTTTTTATCATGGCTGAGTGTGATAGATTGCTCGGCACCCCAAAGTAAAATAGGGCTGTCGGCCGTTGAAGCGTCCGCTAAAGGACGATGTTTACGCTGGTGCTGCTCTAAGACTTGTGCATGATTGTCGATTGCCCAAGACACACGCTTGGCAATGGCTTGCTCGATCTGCGCGGTACTGATAAAAGCCGGTGCGGAGACCATCAGTGTGTAGGGCTTTAAGCGAAAATTGATGTTTTTGACGCGCTTTTTATGGACTTGCAGCTCTATCCCTGCCTGCGCAAGATGTTGTCTCACCGCATGTAAACTGATGGCCTATCTCCTTACATACTTATATTCTTGCTTTGTTATTTAGCACTTATCGCCGTTATAGCGCTTGCAAATGATTGTCAAAAGACATTTTATGCCACTTGCTATCGCTCCTCACTTGCCAAGCGGTATCTAGCGATGTGTTGGCTGCTGACGCCGCTGTCGGTGCCGACTTCACCTCCAATGTCGTTAGCCGCCCTTGCCCATCACTCACGATAAAACCTGCTTTTTTCTCATCAGCCAACACCGATGCGCCCGCACAATCTGGCAAACTGACATCATCGATCATTTGCTGCGTATTTAGATCATAAATCGCCGCACAGCCGCCAATTGGGGTGGTGACGCATAGTAAATCATGCACACTATCGACGGCGACGCTGGCGATATACTGATGAAAGCGCTGCCACTCATCATTAGGCATGGTGAGCGGCTCGAAGTCAGCATCGCCGCGCTGATGCGTCAGTACCAAGGGCACATTGATATGCTTATCTCCTTGAAACTGAATACCAATCATCACCCGGCCATCGTCATGCATGGCGAGATGACGCACGCTCATCTGGTTGTGCGCTGGGACGACCTGCTCCAGCAACGCGCCCGTATGACGATTGAGATACACCAATGACGGCTGCATGCTGTCTAGATTTAGCTCCTCGCGCGAGGCCTGCTCGGTTTTGATACCGCCATTGGCGATCACCAGTGTGTCGCCGTCAGGATGCATCACCAGCTCATGCGGGCCGATACCAAAAGCATCAAATTCTGCGATTTTCTGATAGTCATCAGTCGCATCATAGACACCGATTTTGCCATCGAGGCTCACCGTATCGTTTTCGGTCACATACAAACGCTGGGCATCTAAGCTATAGCAGGCATGACCATAAAAATGTCGATAGTTTGCCGCTTGAATAGCTGTCTTGACCTGCCCTGTGGCAGTATCAAGCACCCAAAACCTCTCACTAGGGCGACGCCCCATCACCACGACATCACGGCGCTGCTGATGATTGGTTTTATGGTATTGCATATCGTACTGAGTATCTGTATCAAGCACTCCATCGACAGACGGCTGTACGACGATATCATGGACACGCTCAGGCATGGTGGTCTGCCAAACGATCTGTCTATCAGCGTCAATACCGACGACGCCAAAGTCATTGTCAGACTGTCCATCAGTGTGGTCAGTGGCAGTAAGATTTTTTGGCATAGATGCCACCCCACTTACCCAGCACACGGGGCGTGCCATCATGGTGGTGGTATGCACAGCAGCCAAATCAGATATAGCGTTGTTATCAGTGTTATCTGAATAAGGCTGCTGATAGGCTCGCTGCCATGTCACTGCCGCCTGCTGGCAAGCATGGCAAAAGCGTGCTAGCTTTGACCACTTAGGCTGCCCTGACGGCTGTGGCTCTGAGCTACTGCTCAGCTGCCATGTCTGCCACTGCGCACGGACACCGATCACGTAATCTTGCAAGCTTGCATCGGGCTGCCGGCGTTTACGATAATGATGATGGACAGCGACCAGCGCCGCCGTACCTGTGACGCTAGCGAGCGTCGTCATGACAGCGGACGTCAGTCGCTCGCGGCGAGACTGATTGCTATTTTTCGATAGTAAATCTCGGTTATGGGTATCGTCGTTACGCTTACGCATTATTTAATCGCCATCGGTACTATTAAAGCCCACACGGATACCGAGTGCCGGTATCAGCTGGCGCTTGATAATACGAGTAATGGTGGTCAGATGGTCATACAATTCTTGCTGCGTTGCTTTATCAGCCGTGGCGATATCTTCTGGCATCTGCGCCAATAGCGTGGTGGCATCTGCTAAGGCAGTCGATAGCGTATCAGCGACGTTGTTTTCATTATTACTGCCGAGGATTGCCGTCAGGACAGGGTCGGTCAGCGCCTCATTTAACGTGGCTAATTTGGCATTGATAATGGCGCGGCTTTGGCCAGCGGTGGCGGCTGGCACATGACCTTTGGCTTTGCCGGTCAGTCCCAAAGGCTGGTCAATGGCGTTAGATTTCATGGTCTCAACCAATGACAATAACGAATTGAACCATTGATTTAGGCCCTGATCGCTATCAGCTGTTTTATCAATCGCCAACAGCGTTGTCGCATTTTTTTGCCAGTCTTTTTCGATGTTTTGTAGGCGCGTACTCAAGGCATCACTGGCGCTTAGCACATAAGCACACTGCCCCGCATCCAAGCGATCATTGGCGTACAGGGCTTCTTCTAGTCCTGGCACCCCTTGCACGATAGCACTCTCATCAGCGAGCTGCTCTGCGGTGAGCTTTGGATTGGCTGCGATCAAATCAGCCACACCGCTATGCACCAGCCTGCGCTCATCAGGATAGTAGTTGATATATAGGTTGCTCATGCTAGCGGTGGCAGGCCCAAAGTTGATCATCTCAGCGCGCGCCCACGCTTGTGCCAGCACCAGCCACTGATCCCGCAGCGCTTGCAGCTCATCACCGCTGACTACGTCTGACTGACAGTGCTTTTGTGCCAGCTTATGCAGCAGCTCACTTTGACGCGCCGCATCGGCATAGGCAGGAATGACGAGGTCATCTGCCACATGGGTCAGATAGGTCTTTTCTGTCTCAGCGCTGATATCGACAGCAGCGATACGCTCTGTACTGTCATTTTTGTCATCTACAGAAGGCGTAGCAGCGCTATCTTGCGCGACTTCTTGACCCTCAGAGTCTGGCGCTTTGTTTTCATCTGCAGGTTTGACGCAGCTGATCAGCAGGCCCGCACTCAAAGCAGACAGTGCCATTGCTACAGCAGGGTTTATTTTCATAAGTTTCTCGGTATTTGTATGAGTGGTTTTATCAATTGTTTATTGGTCGTTTGCTAAGAGCGCACCCTTTGCCCACACGCCTTTGGTCAAGCAATTTATAGCGACTGCAAGAACGCTGTCAATTCAGCTCGTCCTTGCTTATCTAACTGTAGGACTTTTTGTTTTTGTTTTTCGGCCTCGCCGCCGTGCCATAGTACTGCTTCCATCAAGGTGCGTGCACGGCCATCATGCAAAAACGTCGCTTGTGGATCAACCGTTTGGGCAAGACCAATACCCCATAAAGCCGGCGTTCGCCACTCATAAGAGTTGGCCAAAAACTCTACTTGCGCGTCTTTGGGCGGCAGCTTACCAGCAATCGTCCGATCGGCAAGCTCGTCGCCCATATCATGCAACAGCAAATCAGTATAAGGATAAATCACTTGTCCGTGCTGCTCAAGATGGTCATCGTCGGTTTTTGGCAACTGATAGCGCGGGGTATGACAGCTTTGGCAGCCCATATCATAAAAGCGTTTTTTGCCAGCAAGTACCAGCTTATCCTCGGCATTGCGGCGATGCGGGACGGCCAGATTGCGTGTATAAAACTCCACAAACTTGGCCACCTCGTCATTGACTTCCACCGGCGGCTTACCACCGCCTTGCTCATCAGCGCCCGTGGTTGCATTGACACACGCCGTTTGCGCAGGCATGCAGGACTCATGAGGACGGATATTTGAGGTCAGCCCCATGTCTTCATTAAAAGCACTTTGGTTCTGTGTCAAAAGCTTGGTTTGTCCTGCTTTCCAGCCAAAGCGTCCCAACGCGGTTTTGCCCGTCTGTGGATCCATGACCCAGTTAAACTTGCCACTGATATTTGCGCTGTCATTATCGACGGCTTGTTTCTTGATATCGTCATCAGGTATTTGTTCCAACAGTCCAAGCCCAATCATCGGCAAGGCCACGCGCGGCGATACCATCACCTCATCATCAAACGCCCCATAGCCTGGGTTGGTCAGATGAAAGGTGGGCGCGCGCAGGGTTTCGACGTGACCATCAGCGAAAGTGACGGGCTTGTCTGTCCACTGCACCGCGATTCTTGCTTCAGCAGGCACGCCCTGAATACCGCGATCTTGTAGCTGGCCGCCATACATCGGATGCACGACTTTTTCGATCAGCGAGTTTTGCAGCTGCGCTCGCTCCTCATCGGTGGTCGCTGGCATCGCCAAACGAATCAGCAAGCTATCGGCATCGTCCTCACTACTCATCGGTGCGTGGCCACGGCCATCCTTGACATGACAAGACTGACAAGCCGCGACGTTAAACAATGCTCCCAGGCCATCACGGCTATCGGTACTGGCAGGTGCGACCACCCACGGCTGACGAAAAAACGCATTACCAATAAAAAAACTGCCCTTACGCGAGGCGGACAGATTGGATGAGGGTTTGGAGTAACTCTCGCTACTGGTAATGCTAATGCCCGTGTCGCCGCCTTGTTTGATCTCTTGCGGGTCAAATGTCACCAGCTGCTGCATTGGCACGCCAGCCAGCGCTTCCACGGTTTGCGTACGTTTAGGCGTCAAAGCGGACGCGCCTTCGCCACTTGCAACGGCAGTGTCATTGGTATTTTTATTGGTCGATGCGCTGTCTGACGTGCTATCCGTGGGCTGACAAGCGCTGATGGCGATTGCACCTGCGACGGTGAGCGCAAGTTTCAACGATGTACCTTGTAAGCTTGAAGAAAAGAAAGGGAAAGCAGAGGGTTTGGCAGGAATGACGCTCATAGGTGTTGCCTTAGTTCTCAAGTAGAACCATTAAAATGGCTGGCTATAACAGTATTTTTTCTTATCAATATAACGGTATAAAAATACATCGACGCTATAAGTCAACGTCTGACCTATTTTATTGCACGTAAAAATACGTTGCTAACGGTCGTTAACAACGCATGTATTATATATAACTTGTCCTTTTACAAACATATCTTCCGTCAGCTTTTCATGACTTGTAAAACATAATCGACATCATGAAATTATTCTATGTGAGAGAAGTCAATCGCTTAAAACTGTGAGCCAGCGTCCGCGTCTAAGTTATCGATACCGACTGCTTTTGCCGCATTTTCGATACCATCTGTTAGCGCTTGCAGACTTGTGATACCCGCCTCGATCCAGCCGCGGCGTTTGTTTTGCTCTTCTGCTGAGATGTCATGCTTGCTCGCTTGACCGACCGTTGCAATCATCTGATCGACCTTGATGCCTTCTTTTTCGCCTTTTTCTACGATGACATTAAAGGCGTCTTCGACCTTTTTAAAGTCAGCAGTCAGCTTATCAGCTGCTTCTTGATGACCACTATCGATCAGATAGTTTTTGACACCGTAGCCACCGATGGTTTTGCCAGCGACAGTCTTATAGCTGCCATTAAAGACGTTTTGGATGCCGCGTGCGTTATTGGCATAGCTTAGGTGAGTTAAGTCACTAAAGCACTCGTGCTCATCTTCAGTAGAGCCCGTCACAAACGCGACCTGCATACGCTCAGAGGCCAGCTCACCTAAGGCCAAGCTGCCCATTTGATACATGATTTGACGTAGGCCATTGTCGTATTTACGCGCCATCAGATCGCTACGTAGAGTGTTTTCGCTCTCAGGCTGCCACTCGGCTTCCATCGCTGTGAGGTCATCTACCAGCAACTGCGCTGCCGCTTTTAAGAACTCGCCGCGACGCTCACAGATACTGACGTCTTCATTGACTGTATCACCGCTGGTACATTGTCCAGCTTCGGTGACATAGTCAGTCACAGGGCGCTCGCCTGCCCCTGCGCTGACGCCGTTGGTGTCTTGACCCCATAGCATAAACTCAATCGCATGATAGCCTGTGGTGACATTGGCTTCACTACCGCCGATCTCATTCATATCTGCCAGTAACTCAGGTGTAATATTGCTGGTATCTTGTTTGATACTACCGACCGTGATGCTGTCGCTATTGATGATATTGTCTTGGCTGTTGTACTCGCCTTCGTAGCTATCGCTGACATAGTCGATCAAAGCTTCATCAAGTGGCCACGCATTGACCTGACCTTCCCAGCCATCGACACTACCGATGGCGCGCTTATCATTGGCCGTCACAAACCCTTCATCAAAACGGAAAACCTCTGTCTGAGAGTATGGCTGACGCGCCGTTTTGTAAGCTGCTTTTGCCGCCTCTAGATTGGCTTCAGTGGGCGTCTCTACATAGGTCTCTACCGCCTTTTGTAGCGCTTTAGCCGTTTCAAGTGAGTCTTTGTAGGCAGCATGAGCCATATTGGCATAGCTGATTACCAATCTGTCAGTATGTGCCTGATCGGTCGCCGATAGCTCGCCGCTGTCCACTGACTCTGCGCTTTGTACTTCTGTTTGACTCTCTGCACTTGTCTCGGCATTTTCGTCGGTTTGTTTGGTGCAACCCGACACCATTAATAACCCTGTCAGCGCAGCAGCCAAAGCGGTGGGGAAAATCTTACGGCTCGTTCCTGTGGTAATCGTCATACACATCCTCAAAGATATTACAAAAGAAAAAATCGTCGTCAGTGCCACAGCGCGTACTGACTTTATCTATATATCATAATGTAGATAAAGTCAGTATCGGTTATTGCGCTTATGTTACGGCATTTATCCAAAACCTCTATGAATTATAGGTTTATTGATAATCATTATCAATATTTAATTTTACATCAGCATTCACGGCGATAGTGATAGTCTGATTTTATGCATAATATGCATAAAAAAAGCCAGCAATTCGCTGACTCTTTTATGATCGATCTACTTATTATAACTATTTTACTTATCGATAGAACGATAAATTAGTTAACGCTCTGTGGCGAGTTGATGGTCAACTCAACGCGGCGGTTTTGCTGGCGACCATAGTCAGTGCTGTTGTCCGCAACTGGGCGAGACTCGCCGTAAGCCACTACATTGATACGATTGGCAGACACACCGCGTGCTGTTAGGTAGTTGGCTACTGAATAAGCGCGGTCACGTGATAGACCCATGTTATAAGAAGCTGAACCGCGGCTGTCTGTATGACCTGCAATGTTTACCGTGGTCTTGTTATACTGGTTCATGGTCGAGGCCAGCTTATCAAGCGTTGGCTTGAAAGATGAGCTTAGGGTCGCATCATCAAAAGCAAAGGTAATGTTGCCTGGCATGACTAGATCAATGTCACCTGTCGTTGGGTTCTGCTCAACCGTCACGCCAGTGCCTGCCATTTGCTGTTCAAGCTGCTTGGCCTGACGCTCCATGTAGTAACCGACGCCAGCGCCTAGTGCTGCACCGATAGCAGCATCGCGACCTGTCTTTTCGCCGCCTGTTGCTTTAGAAATTACCGCGCCGCCTGCTGCACCTGCTAGAGTACCTAAAGCAGTTTTATTTAGACGCTGCTGTCCGGTGTTTGGATCAGTAGTACAGCCGCTTAAAGCTAGACCTGATGCTACTGCTGCAATCATAAGTTGGTTACGCATAATATTTCCTCTTAAATTTAAACCAGTAAAATGACAAATAAATTGTGCTTTTTATAAAGATTTTTCCATTAATCTCATTTAGGTGCTTGTATACACTCATCATTATTATGGCAATTACAATCTTATTATGTGTAATATTTTGTCACACCTATGTATGAAAAGTGCAGAATATACTATTAAAAAAGACAGGACTTTGTGCGGTTTTCTTCTGCTACGATATCTTTTACTCATGAGCCCTGATAATCATAAAAAGATTCTTTACCCACAAAATCACTCGCTCTCACGCCGACTATCAGTCTCATCTCAAAACTTGTTATCGTAAGTCACGTTTACACTCGTACACTATGAGTGCTTTCTGCTAAAATCACTTCGTATATGAACTTACTTCACCATACCTTTTGTCTTAAGCGGTGGACCATAAATATTCCAACAATACCGATTGAAAAGGATTTAGCATGCGACTGACATCTACTATCAAAAAAATACATAAGCGCAGCCCAAAGCTCGGAAAAGCGGTCTCGCTTGCGACGGCGACAGGCGTCATTGCAGCCAACAGCTTCGTTGGTAGTATTCCTTTATGGTTAATGGGCGTGGGCAAAATCATCACCGGCGCGCCGATCGCCGATAAAACCGTCATCAAAATCACCAACCACTGGATCAGTAGCAATAATGCCTTGATTGATAACATGTTGCCGCGTAAGGACTGGCGGATCAGCCTGCCCGACGACGTCAATACTGAGGGCAAATATCTGCTCATTAGCAACCATCAGTCTTGGGTCGATACCAGCATTGTCCAATATATCAGCGAAAAACGCTTGCCGCTCACACGGTTTTTTACCAAGTTTGAGCTGATTTATATCCCAATCGTGGGTCAGGCGTTTTACTTTTTAGACTTCCCAATGATGCGCCGACACTCAAAAGAAGCAGTGGCAAAAAACCCTGCCCTAAAAGGCCAAGATATCGAGGAAGCCAAACGTGCCTGCGCGTTGTTAAAAGACAAGCCCTTCACGTTGTTAAATTACCTAGAGGGCACACGCTTTACCCAAGCCAAACACGAACAGCAAAAATCTCCTTATACACATTTGCTCAAACCACGCGCCGGCGGACTCTCTTTAGCCATCAATGCACTGGGCAGTGAGATGGATGGCCTGCTGGATATGACCATCGTGTATCCTGATGGCGTCCCTACCTACACCGATCTGTGGAAAGGCAATATCAAACGCTTAGGCGTTGACGTCAGATACCTAGACATCCCAGCTGAGCTGTTTGCTGGGATTAAACGCGGCGGCTACGAAAACGATGAGCAAGTAAAAGCACAAATGTTTGCGTGGATTAAGCAAGTTTGGCGCGACAAAGATCAGCGCATCAGCGACATGTTAGCAGATTTTGAGCACAACCCTGCCGCTGACCATACTTCATAATACTTGAATGCTGCATGATGGCTAAATAGCAGCCAAATCACTGGTGGCTGGTCTTGCGCGGCGAGCCACGCTATCGGCATTCACGTATCATTTTTATTGCAAGCGACCGATATCATAAAAGATGGGTTGTTTTTTAGTCCTATTCATTGATAATGTGAGTCATGATCCGCTGATGGTGAAGATGTATTTATCGTACGCCGTCTATCTCACCTATGCTTTGTACCATTTATCATTTTATCATTAATAAGGTCTGACTGTGCCCGCCTCATCTACTCCTAGCTCGCAGCTGAACACAGCCTCTGTGCCCAATCAGTCGACTCGGCTACCTGATCATCCGCCGCCCAGTCGCCCCAATCGGCCAAAGCCAAACCGCGCAAAGCTGGCTTATGACATTGTGATGATCGTGGCCATCAGTATTGATCTGTTGTTGATCAGTATCGATGCGATTTTGATGAGCAATTTTAGCAGTCATGTCGCAGAGTGGCTGCGCATCAGTGAGGCGCTGCTTTGGTATCAAAACACCTTACACGACCCCTTGCGTACCGCTGGTGGGTTTTTTACGATATTTTTGATCGCAGAGCTGTTGCTACGCTGGGCAATTGCAATCAAAGACAATGTATATTATCGCTGGTTCTTTTTTCCTTTTGTGCATTGGTATGAAGTGCTTGGCTGTTTTCCGCAGCTGCGCGCGCTGCGCTTGTTTCGTGCTGTCATCATTGGCCGCCGTCTGTATCAGCTTGGCTATCAAGTACTGCCGCAGCCTTGGATCAATCGCATCAAGTTTTATATTGACCTCTTATTAGAAGAGCTGTCTGATCGCGTGATACTGACCACCATCCAAAACTTTCGGCAGCAGCTGACCAATCCTGAAACACACAAATCCTTTATCGAGTCCACGATAGCGCGCAATCGTCGTGAGATAGAAGCTGCGGTACTCTCCGTCCTGCGCACAGAGCTGGTGCCCAAACTACAGGCACTGACTGCAGCCTCAGGCGGCGGCAGCATACTCGCCCGTGAGATGGGCGGTGCTATCGAAGAAGGCTTGGCCAATACGCCTGAGCTGCGTCGTTATCTGCGCATGATACCCATCGCTGGTAGCCTGATTGAGTCGCAGCTACAGCATGTCGGGCACAATATTGGGGAAAACGTCGTGTACGCTCTCAATAAACGTCTGCTAGACCCTGAACGCTTAGATGAGTTGATGGTGGCCATTGCCAGTGGTATTGCGCAAATAGACACCGACAACAGCGCACTGGACACTTTAGTCTCTAGTATTATCGACGACAGTTTGACGGAGTTTGAAGCACAGGTAAAAGTCCAGCAGTGGAAACATCAAGACATGCTCAACCTTTGAGCGATACATTTGACCATCAACCCAATGCCAGATAAAGACTGGTATCACACAGCATCACTGAGTCATACAGCGTATGACACGACAATACATAGTACGGTAAAGACAGCGACAAGATTATTTCTTGAGGATTGATATATGACAGTTTTAGATAATGGCACCCAAGGCGCAAGCGCCGCACCAGCGTTGGCGTTTTATGGCAAGATGCTGACCTTTTCGCGTTTGCAGTTTGGCACAGATGATCTCAGTGCTATCGAAGCTCAGCTTGCAGCCACACTCAGCGGTAAATCGAGCAATATCCCAGTCCTTATCGATAGCGAGGTCGAGCAGGATCTCTCTGCTTTGGTAGAGCTGCTATGGTCGTGGGGACTACAGCCCATCGGTGTCGTCACAGGTTTGCTGGATGCACAGGCGCGTGAGCTGCGTTTGGCCATTTTTCCTGCTGATGGCAAGCGTATTGAGCGCATCTTACCGACCAAAAAACCAGCGACCCAGCGTCAGCAAGTCACCGCAAACCAACCTGCTGAATCAAGCGCGGCCAGCAGTCCAGAAGATAACGCCGCGACAGATAGCACCGCTACCACTGAGACAACGCTCGCTGATGTTGCCGCTGAGACATTGGTCAGCGCTACCGCTACCACTGAGACAACGCTCGCTGATGTTGCCGCTGAGACATTGGTCAGCGCTGAGCAAATCACCAGCCTTATTTATGACCAAATGCTACGCTCAGGCCAAAGCCTCAATCATGTGGGCGGCGATTTGATTTTGACCAATAGCGTCAATAGCGGCGCTGAAGCCATCACTGACAACAGCCTACACGTATATGGGCGTGCGCAAGGCCGTCTGGTAGCAGGTGCCACCGGCGACAAAGACGCGCGTATCTTCTGTCAAGTCTTTAACCCCTCATTGGTATCGGTCGCTGGCACTTACTGCCTGCGCGACAACCTACCTGAGCACGTGATCGACAAATCAGTACAAGTGCGGTTTGTCGAAGGAGAAGGTTTAGTATTTACAGTCATGGATGATGTATAGCGCTAGTAGACAAAAGTGCCAGCCGCAATACCAGCAGCTCTGGCTTGTAAGCGTCTGCGCAAATAAAAACATGGCTGGCGACAAATAATGCTACGATATGGGCAGTCTCACTATAGATAATGACCGCTTTAATAGTACTGTAAGTTTATTTAACAAAACTGCTCTATGATGAATTGCTGGCTCTGCCACTATTTACCCTATTCATCAGCGCTCGTTATATCATCTGTTAAGGCGTTTATGTTGCGCCGGTCTATAGGCTATAGAGAGGTGCCATAGCACGAGTCATACTGGTATTGGTATTGGTATTGAACTCGGTATCGTCGTTTAGATATAAATACACTGGCATCTGATGGTGTGCAGGGCGACTGATACAGATTGTTTACTGCCGTATAGACCTGCTATAAATTTTTGTTTATTTATGCTAGGCTACTTTCGCAGGTAGTGCTTATATTTACAGTGAACGATATAAGCGTGCGCTATTTTTTATAATAGATATCCCATTGATTCATAGGAGTGTGCCATTGTGGCGAAGATAGTTGTCATCACTTCAGGTAAAGGCGGCGTGGGCAAAACCACGACAAGTGCCTCTTTTGCCGCCGGTTTAGCATTGCGTGGTTATAAGACGGTCGTTATCGATTTTGATGTGGGTCTACGTAATCTAGACTTAATCATGGGTTGCGAAAATCGAATCGTGTACGACTTTGTCGATGTGATCAACGGCAATGCTCGTTTGTCGCAAGCGCTTGTCAAAGACAAACAGCTTGAAAACTTGTATATCCTTCCTGCCAGTCAAACGCGTGATAAAGACGCTCTGACAGATGAGGGCGTGAGCGAGGTCATGTCTGAGCTGTCTAAGCAGTTTGACTATATCATCTGCGACTCGCCTGCTGGTATCGAGCGCGGCGCGCAGCTGGCCATGTATCATGCTGATGAAGCCATCATCGTCACCAACCCTGAGATTTCCTCGGTTCGTGACTCAGATCGCATTATTGGTATTTTGCAAAGCCAAACAAAAAAAGTTGCAGAAAACCAAGGCTCCGTCCGTGAGCATTTGGTCATCACGCGCTACAATCCTGAACGTGCAGCAGCAAATGAGATGATGGACATTAACACCATCTCTAATGATATTTTAAAAGTGCCATTGCTCGGTGTGGTGCCCGAAAGCCACTCCGTCTTGGAAGCCTCTAACCATGGTGAGCCTGTGATTCATTATGGCGATTCGGTTGCTGGTCAATGTTATGATGACATCGTTGCCCGCTTTTTGGGTGAAGAGCGTCCGCTGCGTCATATCGATGTGAAGAAAAAGAGTCTACTACAGCGCTGGTTTGGGAGTTAATAATGAGTAAGAAAAAAGGATTTTGGAGTAGCCTATTTGGTACTGATGACAGCAGTAGTGCTGGTAGCGCCAACCTAGCCACTGAGCGTCTTAAGGTCATCGTTGCAAGCGAAAACCGCCTAAATAGTCGTCTCACCGCCGATCGCATCGAAAAAATGAAGCGTGAAATACTAGAGGTTGTCAATAAATACGTCAATGGTGTACAGATTGATGATGTCAATATCAATCATCGCTCCGAAGACAGCTTAGACGTCTTAGAAATGAACATCAATTTGCCTGAGCACAAAAAAAGATAAGTCTAGCAGTACAGCGCCTCTTATCAGCGATTTTGTGACGCATACGAAAAAGCCCTAAGCATCTTACTTAGGGCTTTTCTATGTGGCAATCTGTCAGTACGCTTATTTCATACGAGCGAGCAGGTTGTCTTTTTTGACAAACTGATGATACAACACTGCAGCGATATGTAGCAATGTAAAGCCGATAATCATCGGCCAAATGATATCGGTATGCATGTCATTAAAAAAACGCGCCAAGCTTCTATCTGGTGTGACAAATACTGGAATCTGAAACAAACCAAAAATATCTACCGGTCTGCCACCATATACAGACATCAACAAACCCGCCAACGGCATCGCGATCAATGTAGCATACAAGGCAAAGTGCGACAGTTTAGAGACCCACAACTGCCAAGCTGGCATGGGCAGTGCTGACGGCGCTTTGGTAAAAACACGGTTAATCACCCGCGCGATCATCCAAAACAATAAACTGATCCCAAACGCCTTATGCAAGCCGATATAAAGATTGCTATCGAGGTTTTCGTGTAACAATATCAGAATCCAAGTGACTAGCAACAAAACCGCACTAATCCAATGAAACACGCGACTAGTGACTGACCACTTGGACATATTTGACTGTGTGTTATTCATGAGCTGCTCTATTATCCTTATCGCTATTTATGACAGTGATTGGTTGGCAATGCACACAAGGAAAATGAATAGCCGTAGGTTTGTATCTATTTTAAAACAGATTAACGATACCAACCGAACGCTAGCTGTCCATCTCAACCAACTGATGCGCGATTTTTTCTAAATCAGGCACCACATAAACGGTGTCCTCAATCATCACCGTTTGAAAAAGGTAGGATAGCATACCCTCTGCCGTAAAGCGTCCCTCAGCGGTAGTTTTATCCGTGCTGTCAGAGTCGGCAAAATACGCCTGCCTATCTGTATCTTTCACATCAGAGATACCCACTTGGCGCTGATACAATTGACCTGACGTCTGGAGCACCATGCGGTGCTCTATGGTGTTACCTTCTAGTATAATCATCTTATCAGGCGTTTGTTCTTGCGTGAGCAGATCAAACACAGGCAATACTTGCTGCTGCCAATGATAGCTGGAGGCTCGCTTATGAGTGTCCTCAATGCTCAAAATCAGACCGCTTGGAATAATCCAATCAGGCTGATTAAAAGCGGGAATAAAAGTGACATCCAGCATACCGTGGTTTGTGGTCAGCAAGCTGACTGCTTCAAACGAGTGTCGTAAAATTTGTTTCATACATCGCTCACAGTAAGTTAACGCAAAGAGGCCGTCGCCTTTTCACCAATATAGTCGGTAAGTTTTTGTGCCAATTGAACAGGGCTGCCGACAAAATCACAATAACCTGAATCAATGATGGCCTGTGGTTGGCTCGGACAAGCACTCAAGCTTGGCTCTTGTGCCCATAATTGGCTGTCATTATCTTGAATAAGATCCAAGTATTGCGAGCCATCATCACCCATACCTGAAAATATGATGTTGATAAGCTCACTGCCGTACACATCGCTGGTGTTTTTTAAAATCTGGCCAATAGCTGGTTTGTATTCACCATCCCAAGGCTGCTCTAGCAGTATCACCCGCCCAGTAGAGTCACAGACTATCTGCTTGTCTATAGGGGCTATCAGACATTGACCAGCTCGCAGACGCTGCGATGAGGTGATGACCTGACAGCGCCACTCGTTATGGCGATTTAAAATACGGGGCAGCGTACCAATCATGGTTTGGTTAAAATGATGCGCGAGTAAAATACAAATCGGTAGCGTGGGCGATAAGTTATCCAAAAACTCTTTTACCGCGCTCGGCCCGCCCATAGAGGCACCCAAAAACACCACATAATGCCAGTCGTTATCAGCATCATCGCTTTTATAGACAGGCGTATGCACCAACACGGGCAATGCCAGCATCTGCGCCAGCTTACGCTTTAGTTGACGCTGCCATTTAGCATACAGCTGCGCTTCATTGAGATAAGGGGCTTGACTAAATCCCACCAGCACGGCGGCAGGTTTGGAGGCAGCCGTCACCGTCGCCATATCATCGTCATAGTCGCTATCGATCAGCCAAATGTCTATTTCGGCCTCAAAAAGTGTGGTTTTTTTTTGTAATTGCGCACGCGACACACAGTCTATCAGCGCAAAACCGCAGCTACGAACTGTGTCTGAAAACGCCATGCGCTGATGATGGTCTTCGGCCACCACCAGCACCTTTATATTTGCTTTTGTCTTCCCTGTTAGTGCCAAAATACCTGCATTATCCTTCATAAGTTAAGCTGACCTCATCACCCAGCAGTCTCTGGATTTTATCAAGCAGCTGTTTTTCTTGGAACGGTTTGCCCATATAGTCATTTACCCCAATCTCTAAGGCGCGCTGACGATGCTTTTCACCAGTACGCGAGGTGATCATAATGATTGGAATATGCTGTAAGCGCTGATTGTTTCTGACTTGCGTTGCCACCTCAAAGCCATCCATCCGCGGCATCTCAATATCAAGCAATATCATATCTGGCGTGGTTTCTTGTAGTATTTCGATAGCATCGATACCATCTCTGGCAAGCGCCACATTGAAGCCTTGACGCTCTAAGAAACGAGAGGTCACTTTACGTACCGTGACTGAGTCATCCACCACCAGTACCGTCGGTTTTGACTGAGTGCCGCTAGGCTTGGTCACGTTTTTGACCCTTGGCGCATTTCGCATTAGGGCAATCAAGTCCAAAATCGGCATGACCGAGCCATCACCCATGATGGTCGCCGCCGAAACGCCTGAGAGGTTGGATAGCTGCTGTCCCAATGGTTTGACGACCACTTCAATACGTGAGCCTGCAATCTGATCGACCTGTAAGGCGATGTTTTGTCCCGTGCGGTTTTTGATGATGATCAGTGGTAGGCTAGTGTTGGTATTGACCATCAGCTCGTTGAGCTTATTACCCGAGAGAATCTCGTTGAGATAACGTACGCGGTAATCATTCCCTTCAAACGCTAACGTGGCGTCGTTGGACTGATAATACTCATAAAGTTTTTCTGGGTTGATACGCACCACACGCTCGATCTGTACCAGTGGAATAGCATAGTAGCGATCGGCTGCACGTACGACCAGCGCATCAGACACTGCAACTGTCAGTGGTAAGCGCATGGTAAAGCGTGACCCTTTGCCCAGCTCCGACACCACAGTGACCGCCCCGCCCAACTGGCGAATCTCACTGATCACTACATCCATACCAACGCCGCGGCCTGAGATTTGCGTCACTTGCTTACTGGTACTCAAGCCGGCATTAAAGATATATTGCATGATATCGACATCAGTCAGGCTATCGTCATTGGCATCGATAAGGCCTTGAGAGATGGCTTTGTTGCGTACGGCTTCTACATCGATACCGCGGCCATCATCCGATAACTGAATGACGACTTCACTCCCTTCGCGGTGCACCTCTAAAGTGATATGACCGCTACGCTCTTTGCCTGCTTTGAGTCGAGCTGAGGTGTTTTCGATACCGTGGTCGACAGCGTTTCGCAGCATATGCTCAAGCGGTGAGGTAATCCGCTCCAAAATGGTTCTATCCATCTCATCATCAGCATTGATAATGGTCAATTCTACAGATTTATTAAGCTCGTTTGCAGTCTGACGGACGATACGCTCCAGACGCGGGGTCAAGCGCGTAAACGGCACCATACGCGAGTTCATCAAACCGTCCTGTAGCTCGGTTTGTGTACGTGCCAGCTGCAGCAGCAAGCTTTCGCTATCACGGGTTTTTTCTAATAAAGTGTGGTTGATATCGACCAAATCCGAGGCCGACTCTGACAATGATTTGGACAGCTGATTGAGTGACGAGTACTGATCCATCTCCAACGGGTCAAAGCCTTCATTATTAATCAGCTCGTCATCGATTTGCGACAATATCTGTGCTTCAAGCTCCGTCTCCATACGGCGCAGCTGATCGGCCAAGCGCTGTACGGTAATGCCCATCTCTTCGATACTGTTGGTCAAGCTGCTCATACCCATATCGATACGAGCACGGTTGATCGCAGACTCACCCGATAGGTTGATCATATGCTCAATCAAGCCACCTGAGATACGAATCATCTCATTACTGCTGGCGCTCTGCTCTTCCTCATCGGTCTCTGCAAACATCGACGGCATCTGACTGATGTCTTTTTCTAGATATTGCGAATCTTGTGCTTCTTTTGCCAGCAAGATCGCTGTACGCTGTGCTTGCAGCGACTCTTTTGGTACTTGTTTTAGGCTATTAGGGTTTTTACCAAACTGCTGTAGCGCTTCAATCAGTAGCGTCGGTGTTGGCGGGTTGACCTGTAGACCTAGCATAAATACCGCATCTGCCAGCCAGTCGTGACAAGCAACAATCAATGCTTGAGCTTTTTCGGTTGCAGGACGGCGACGGCTGGCAAAGTTTTTATACGTCGCTTCTAGCTCATAAGCCAAGTCAGCGATGCCGCTGGCGCCGACCATCTTGGCACCACCTGTGATGGTATGCAGATCACGCTGTAGCGACTGCAACGCCACGGTATCTTCGGCATCCTGCAAAAACACTTGCAAGTGTCGGTTTTGGTTGGTCAGCTCTTCTGCTTCTTCTAAAAACACCGCCAAAAGATCAGGATCAGGCAAACCATTGGCCCATGATTGCTTGATCATGGTATCTAAGCTGACCGTGTCTGCTACTTCATGGCTCTGCTGGGTATTGTCAGCCTGTGATTGGGTGTCGGCATCGAAGTGGTTGGTCGGTGCTGGTATGATCAGCTCAACCACCGCTGGCAATGTGTCTGCTTTTTCAAACTGTTGTAACTGCTCAATCAATTCTGTAGCAAAAAACGACTGCTGATGACGAACGATATGCATGACTTGCAATGACATGGTGTCCTGCACCACTTGCATAATCTTTAGCCACTGCGCGGTTGGTGTTTTCCTGTTTTCTACAAAGGCTTCATAAATGCTCTCCGCCTCGTGGGTCAGGTCGCCAATACTGCTAATGCCCGCCATTCTTGCGCCACCTTTGATGGTGTGTAGGTGACGCTGCAATACTTTAAGCGCGTTGATATTGGTGATATCGGCACGCCACTTACTAAAGCTTTCATCCAGCGCGTCATCTAGCTCTTGCGCTTCTTCTAAGAAGATCTCAAGCAGCTCTACATCGGTATCGATCGACTCAAGCTGCAGCTCGGGTGCAGCAACCGTGCGAACCATCGACTCGTCATCATCGCCGTCATCGAAGCCAGCAAGCGCCTGCAACTCATGTAGCACTTGCGGGTCGACTTTTAGTGAAGTGCTGCCAGCGAGCGCATCGAACAAGCCGACCAATTGCGCGTGGCCAGCGAGTAATACCGCCTGCACCTCTGCTTGTTTTGCCGATTCTGGATGCCGCTGTAGATAAGCATAAGCGTGCGCCAAACCGCCAAGGATAGTAGTGAATTTTGGAAATTCTTGGGTTTTATTGGTGAGGTGTTTGATTTGGCTAAGTTGCTGCTCTATATAGCGCTGAGCCTGCGAGATATCCCCCTGACTTAGCGCCTCCTCTAGCTCCCACTCAGCGTCTAATAACTCATCAATATTGTCATCCAACAACTGCTCAATCGTTGGCTTATTGTCGGAGGCTGTCTGATCGTCATGGATGAGATACTGCTCACCAAGCATGGCTTGCAATGACGCAATATCTTGCTGGCTTTGGGCATCTTCCGCCGAAACATCAGGTTGTTGGACGTTTTGCTTATAATTCGTTAGATAACCATTGATCAGCATAGCTGACCGTGCCAACGCCTCTAAATGCAGCGGCGTCATCGCGGTATCTTGCTGTTGTAGCAGCTCTAAACTATGCTCTATCGTCGCACTCACGTCACTGATAGCCGCTAACGCACTAGAGCCTGATGCGCCGCGCAGCGTATGAAAGGCTCGTACAATCTCATCGGTCACCTCAATCTGAGGCTGATCTCGATGCGTGGCAACAAACTGCTCAATGTCTTGTAATAACGCTTCGGCTTCATCGATGAAAATCTCACAGAAGGCTTGCTCTTCTTCGCTCTGCGGCGTCAAAATCACCGGTGCTTCTGCCATCATCTCATTGACAGAAGTAAGCGATTGCAAGGTGCTATCTACCTCTATGGCCGCTACAGCGTCCCTTACCTCGCTGTCATCACTACCTTCATAGTCGCTCGCAGTCTCAATCTCATCGGCATCAGTCTCATCCCACCGCTCTGAAGCTAAAGCCAAGTCGTCTTTGTGAATATCAGACGCAGGCGTACTGCCCATTTGCGCCAGTAAGGCAGGGTAACTAAAGTCCTGAGATTTTTGTTTGCTATAGGCGTTTGCACAGGCAATCCATAACGGTATCAGTGCTGGATACTCTTCACCACCTTGCTCAAAGGTAGCGAGCATCGCTGGGTAAGCGGCTAATACATCAGCCATTAGCTGAGTGATATCTGCTGTCATCTCAATACTGTGATCCAGTACACGATTGAGCATATTTTCAATGGCCCAAGCCAGCTCAGCGCTATAGTTGGCCCCGACCATGCGGCCTGAGCCTTTTAGGGTATGGAAGCCGCGGCGAATATCTGTCAAGGCATCTAGGTCAGTAGGAGACATGCGCCAGTTTTCATACAAAGGCACGATTTCGCTCAATACCTCATCGGCCTCTTCGATAAATATCTCTTTAATATCAGGGTCTGCATCATTGGCATCGGCTGGTAGCTGCCCAGCATCTGGCATAAAGGGCGCAAGCACTACTGGAACCTCAAAATCAAACAAAGACACCGTTTCGCCGCGCACTTCGGTATCGGCTATATCCATACCGATCTCATCAGACGCAGCGGCATCATTACTCTGTGATGCAGCGACGTCAGCTGCCACTTGCACTTCATCAGCCAGCATTTCCGCCTCAGCCCCTGACTCGGTGTCAGAGATGACCAATGCAGACTCGCTTTCGACCAATCCAGCGTCGATAGGCTGTCCGCTCAATAGGTTACGGCTTTGCAGTATTGTGATAGCAGGATCCACACTTGGCGGCCGTTTCGCTTGAAAGTCGGCGACCAGAGTGGGCAGGTTCGTTGTGGTTTGCGTGACCAGAGTTACCACGTCTTCGGTGACGGGCAAGGTTTTGTCCAACAATCGATTCAGCAAGTTTTCGATAGACCAAGCCATCTCACTGATGCTAAAAGCCCCCACCATGCGCCCTGAGCCTTTTAGAGTATGAAAACCTCTACGCACTTCTGTCAAGGGTGTCAAATCCTGTGAGTCTTGCTGCCAAATAGGCAAAAAGTCTTCTAAATCAGCCATCACTTCTGTGACTTCTTCGATAAATATCTCACGGATATCAGCATCTGCCTCAAAGCTATCAGGCTGCAGCTGCGTGCGAGCCTCGGCCAATGCCTCACTATCCTTATGCGTAGCACTGTCATCGTGCACGTTGTCATCACGCATGTTGTCATCCTCTAGCGCATCATCGGATGGCTGGGCAGATAGATCATGACTGGCAGGAGCAATCTCACCGCTGTCATCATAGCGCAGCACGTCAGTTGCGGCAGGTGTCTGGGTATGAAAAGTATCACTAACCATCTCTGGTGCCTCAATATAAGCATCAAGCAGTGCTTCTGCTCTGGCCGTATGCTCACTTGCGAGCGTTAATAATTGCTGATCAAAAATCTGCTGAGCCAGATAGTCTAACAACAGCTCAATTGACGTCAGTGCTTCCGCCAAGGCTTGCGTCACATCCCAACTCAGCGCATCAATCTCGTGCGTTTTTAGCTGGCTAAAGATATGCGCGATCTGATCGGTGGTTTGGCAGATCGTTGGCAACCCCATATCATCAAAGGCTTGACCGATTTTTGCAAAGTCAGCAGTCGTCGGTAGCAGCTGCACTTCTTGACGCTGTATATACTCATTAAAGCTTTGTTTGACGTCTTCGACAGCAATGCGCAGCTCACGCAGCCCTTCACCCGCCGACACAGCATCAGCACTTGTGACGGGTTGATCGTTGGCACTGGCAAGTACATCAGAAAAAGGAACAAACGCGGCGGCCTCACCAATCTTTTGCGAGATCACTTGCTCCGTATTGTAAATAGCGCTGTATAGCTCTTGCAGCTTTTGTTCAATTTGCCATTGTACTTGGGTCAGCGCCGCCTCAGACGCCAGCGCCTGCTCTATCTCGGTCAGTATTTCTGCCACTTGAGCGGCATAATATGTCCAACCACGCCCCTCCAGCTGGGTTTGTATCTTTTGCAGCGGATACAACAGTGTGGTTGGCTTGTCTAAATGAAAAACCAAAGTCTCAAGTTCACTCAATATACGCGGTAAAAAACGCGACTCTACCGCCGAGCTTTGGGGCAAGTTGCTCAGTATCGACTGCGTATTGTCACTGCTTTGGTCGAGACCACTTAGCTCGATATAAATATTGGTTATAAGGCTGTTGATGACACTTGGCACAGGCGGTGTTTGCTGTACAAAAGCATCAATGATCTGCTCAAGCTCGCTTAACAGAGGGGCATACTGCTTAGGCAACGGAGCGGTGTTTTGCGCAAGCTCACTAAACCACAGCTCAGTCAAGTACCAGAGCCGCTGCAAATTTTCCTCTTGGCTCGTCTGACGCAGGTATTGGCTGACTTTTTCTAGCGGGGTTAATAACGGCGGCTGATTACTATTAACACTTAACAACACTTGTACTTGTTGTCGCCAGACGAGCAACAACTGCTGGTATTGCTGCTCATCTAGATGCTCGGTGACGTCATCTGTTCGCACTGGTACGGCCAGCTCAAACCCAGCCACAGCCGCATCTGTGTCAGTTTTTTGATGCAATGCACCCTGCTGAATAGCGCTGGATGCCAATGATGACCCACTAGCCGCTCCCAATTGCGTTAGCACCTCAAGCAGTTGCTCCGCGGCGGCCGTGATTGAAGCGGTATGGTGACTGCCGATGCGAGCATACTGATTTAGCGCTCGCTGCAACAATCGGTGCGCAAGCTGACCCACGCGGCGCGCCTCGCTAGCTAGGCCATCGCGACCACCAACTTCTGCTAATGCGCTGAGCTTGTATGCCAGATCTGCCAATGCCGGTAGATTGCTTATGATGAGCGCGCCACCGAGCTGATGATAGGGCACGACCATGTGCTCATAATTGATGGGATCAGCGTCTAATTGCCAGCCATCCGATACCTGTGATAATTGCTGATTAAATAGAGGGAGCAACCACTCAAGCGTCACTATGTCATTGGGCTGGTTTTTCATAGGGTCATCCTAACTCGTCTAGGCACTAATTTTGCCACTCATGAAGGCACGGGGCTTAAGTGTTGGTCTTTTGCCACACATTAACCTGTGGGTTCGCAATACGGCGCATATTTGCAGGACGCCAAAACAGCGCCTCACCCGGAGCCAATACAATGTATCCACCGGGAGCACACTGCGCTGACAGCCGCGCCAAAATATCACGCTGATCAAATTTGCGAAAATACAGCAGCATGTTTTGGCAAATAATCACCTGCTGCAGATGTGGCGTGGGTGGTTGCTGCTCGATAATATTATGTAAAGCAAAGCTTACGTGTGATTGCAGCGTTGGGGCAACTTGCCATGATGTCTGTATCGCTGTAGCAGGCATCGCGGTATCTGCCAAGCTCGATGTAGGCGTTGGGCGGTTTGTTGATAACGGATACACATACGGCTGACAGTGCTGCGGAATCAAGGCCTGCTGACGTTTGTCATATTGCGCCAACCGTGCTTTTGCCAGTGCTTGTTCACTAACGTCAGTACCTAATATCGCAAACCTCGTCAGCTGCTGCGCCGCCAGACTCATGGTCAGCGACCACGCCTCTTGCCCACCGGCACAGCCCACACTCCAAATACGAAACAATTTATCTACGCCGCTTACCCCATCAGCACTTATCCTATCGGCGTTTAGAACTAGGCTTTGATGCTCGGCGGCGCACTGGGTCACAAAATCTATCGAAGGCTGATGTCGAAAAAAACGGCTTTCGTGGATAAGTACTTTGTCCAGCAGCTGTTGACGCAGCGCATTGCTTTTGGGCAGCTGATACCATAGCTGCTTGACGCTTAAGCCATGCGACTGGGCGGTATGATCAATCGCATTTTTTAACCATTTTAGCTGGACATCTGGTAGTACAAAGCCCGTTTCGAGCTCTATATACCGCTGCCATTGCTGCGCATCAAAATGATCGTTTTGCATTATCGTCTTGCCCAGCGCAGCGCTGCTTGCTTTAACAAAGCTGCGGGTTGGTTGATTAAGATCGTCCACATGACCTGCTATCATTGTTATGCACCGTTACTGCACCTGTTTACCGAATCAGGCTCTGGCACCAAATACTTATCAGACGCTCTCTGATAAAACCTCTTCAGACTCTAGCATATCAGCGTCCAACAACTCATCGTCATTTGAGATTTTAAACCCAGTGACGGACTCTTGTAGTGCGGCTGCCATCTCACTCAACTCGCCGATAGAGCGCGCAGTCGCCATGGTACCTGATGAGGTCTGTGACGTAATGTCTTGAATGACGTTCATGGTGTGTGAAATATGGCCTGCAGATTCAGCTTGCTGCAATGCCGCGTTTGAGATGTTTTGGATCAAATCAGCGAGCGTGTTTGAAACGCTTTGCACTTCTTCTAGTGCCTCACCGGCGTCTTTTGCCAGACGTGCACCGCGTACGACTTCAGAGGTCGTTGATTCCATCGAAACGACCGCCTCATTTGTATCTGCCTGAATGGTTTTTACCAGTGTTTCGATCTGCTTGGTCGCATTGGCTGAACGCTCAGCGAGGCGCTGAACTTCATCAGCAACGACCGCAAAGCCTCGGCCTGCCTCACCTGCCATCGACGCCTGAATGGCCGCGTTCAAGGCCAAAACGTTGGTCTGATCGGCAATGTCATTAATCAAGCTAACGATATCGCCAATCTCTTGTGACGACTCACCCAAGCGCTTGATACGCTTTGAGGTTTCTTGAATCTGATCACGAATCACGTTCATACCTTCGATAGAGCGCTGTACCACCTCGGCTCCATTATAGGCAATGGCAACTGAGCGCTGGGCCACGGTCGCTGACTCTGAGGCGTTGTTAGACACTTGGTCAATCGACACCGTCATCTCATTAATCGCCGCCGACACGCCAGCGATCTCTTGTGCTTGGTGCTCAGAGGCTTCGGCCAGCTCTACAGCGTTCATCTGTGTTTGCTCTGATGATTGCGAGACGCGCTCAGCGGTACTGTTAATGACCAGTACCAGCTGACGCAGCTGGTCGATGGCAAAGTTGACTGAGTCAGCAATCGCCCCTGTAAAGTCTTCTGATACAGTCGCATTGACGGTCAAGTCCCCTTCTGCCAAGTCGCCTAGCTCATCGAGTAGACGCAAAATAGCGATCTGGTTACGCTCGTTTTCTTCTTGGATTTGACGAGCACGCTCAGACTCCGCCTCGGCTTCTTGACGGCGACGTAGGGTTTCTTTTTCGATCAAGATGCGCTCTGAGCCGCCCCGTTGTTTTAGGATTTTATATAAGGCAAAGAAAATACCTAGCATGCCTATGATCAACACCACCACAGGCAGAATGACCGATTGATTAAAGTCAGAGAAATACTGACTCACTGACGATACAGAGTTGCCTAGCCAAATCAAACAAGCCACGCTTATCGCCACAAACAGAACCAGCAATAAATTCCATTCACTATAGGCATCTTTGCCATCCGCTGTGGTTTTGGGCGTACCAGCTACAGGTTTTTTTATAACATCACTCATCTTACGTATTCCTTTCAAACAATCGTCAAAGTCTTATCGTGACTGACTTTGACAATCTTATTGTTATCAAAACAACGATCAACAAAGCCTGTATGAATGCTGACATCCAACCGCATCATGTCAGTCGCTAATCCTCTGTCTTTATGAATGAGACAGATTCTGTATTATCGACAGTTATATTGCCGCATCGCTATACTGCAAATCCTGCGCTAGTAAGCTTGGCATGAAAATATACCAATCTTGCTCATTTTTATAAAACTTACCGTGATTATAAGGCGCAAATGGTGAGCTTGGCTCGATGGCCTCGGCGCGATATTGTTCACTGGTAAACTGCTCAATACCGATCACCTGATCGACGAGCAAACCTGAAAACAGGTTGTCGTGATCGATGACAATGACCTTACGCTGACTCATTTGCGCCACACGGCTAGGTACTTGTAAAAACTGTGACAAATCCGTGATCGGTAATAAACGACCACGGATATTGGCAATACCTAGCATCCAAGGCTTCACTAAGGGTAAGCTGGTATATTCTGGCATGGCCAACACCTCCGATACCTGACCCATTGGCGCCACCAAACGCTGTCCGCCAATCTCAAATACCACACCTTGCCAGTCATATTCTTGCCCACTGCGGCGACCACTTTTGCGCGCGCGTGCCAGATCTGCTAGACGCAGAAGCTCAATAAACCCTTTGGAAGCCACAAGCTACTCCATTACTCGACGAATGATATTGACCAAGCTGCTCTCGTCAATGGGTTTGTTCATATACTCTTTAGCGCCTTGACGCTTACCCCATACACGGTCTGTTTCTTGGTTTTTGGTACTGATCATGATCACTGGGATATGGGCGGTGGTTTTGCCGCGGGTGATCTTGCGTGTCGCCTGAAAACCATTCATCTCTGGCATCACCACATCCATCAAAATCACATCTGGCAGATGATCTGCTGCCATCTGACAGCCCTGCTCCCCATTGGTCGCCTCCAACACTTGAAAATTGTTTTTGGAGAGCATGTCGCGAAATTTCGCCATTTCAGATGGCGAGTCGTCAATGACTAAGACGGTAGTCATAGGATTTTCCTTTATTTACGAAGATATGCATTTGGATATTCAAATATATTATAAAGACCAACTACTAAAGCCTGTGCTCCAAATACTCATGATCACACGCCTCTCACCGCAGTGGTTACTCGTTGTCAAGCGGCTAGCAACAGCCGTACGTGATATCAAAACCTGCACAAAATACGCCACGCTCAAAGATAGTCTGGCACATTTATTTTGACCCTTTGTCTAGCGGTATTGGTTGATCGCGTCAAACAGCTCGTCTTTACTAAATGGCTTGGTCAGATACTCATCAGAGCCAACGATACGGCCGCGTGCTTTATCAAATAAACCGTCTTTAGATGACAACATGATTACAGGCTTGTCGGCATAATCAGGGTTGTTTTTGATCAAAGCACAGGTTTGATAACCATCTAAACGTGGCATCATAATATCCACAAAAATAATATCGGGATTGTTATCGACAATCTTTGCAAGTGCATCAAAGCCATCAATAGCAGTTACAACTTCGCAGCCAGCCTTTTGTAACAAGGTTTCTGCAGTACGGCGAATGGTTTTGGAATCATCAATCACCATCACTTTTAAGCCATCAAAATTATTTTCCATTCTCATTGTCCTATGAACGACTATGGGTTTGTCACGCGATCTATCAACACAGCTGTTAGGGTATTCTCAATTGATCATTTATTGATTATGGGCTTGAGACGACCTCTGCCATCTATCTATATCGTAGCGGACCTATCTTTTCTTTTATGAGTATCTGGCTTTTATCAGTCCTGAGCAAAAGTACCCCCGCCATCTGGGTCATGATAGGCAATTTATGGTGGCTGAATCGATTGACGCTCAATCCGGTGGCCAATCACCAACCACTGTGCTTAGCGTGTCGCCAGATAAAGGTATCTTAATGCATAAAAAACATTAAAGCACTTTGCCATAAACTATCGTCATCCTACTTTTTGATAAAAACAGGGCAAAAAACTCACCAACTTCATGATATTTCTGCATTATATAGAATCAACCACCACATTGCTGAATAATTTTCGATTGTGATAAAAATGTATCAATATATTTTGTTATGTTTGTTTTAGCACAGTTGTTCATGCAATTCCAGTGATTAACAAATTTATGTTCAGACTGACCAGTCTCCTAGTTAACAACTTAAATAGCTATCCAAATAATTACCTAAACGGTTATCTAAATAGCTACCTATAGTCATACTCCAGTCATGCTTCTATCAGCAGGTTGTTAGCAGGTTGTATGGTTTAGCATTTGGCAGTCATGATGGCATGACGAGCGGCAATGTTTGGTCACTGCACAATCAGCTAGCGTACAATCGTTTCACCTCACAGGATTTCACTATATAATAAAACGACGATTATAACGGTGACTGCTATGACAGCTTTTCAATGGTTAAAAAAAAGCCCGTACTTACTTAGCGTTTTGCTGCTGCTGGCTTGTCAGCCCTCCCCGCCTACCGATGAGCCTGTCACAGCCGAAAACAGTGAGACAGTAGATAACCCACTGATCATCAGTGATAGCACGGTGACGATGACGCCAGACCATATTCTAAGTATCAAACCATCGCGCTATCAACCCAGCCTCGGGCTACAGGGCAATATACAGCCGATCAAACAAAGTCAGTTTGTCGCCGCCCAGCCGCTGTATGTCGAACAAGTACTGGTCAGTGAAGGTCAGCAGGTCGAAAAAGACGCGCCTTTGCTTATCGTCCGACGGCTGGACATGACCAGTCAAATACCTCCCAAACGCTCAGATGAGATAAATACAGAGGCCGATGGCAACTCAGCGCCGCAAACCGAGAATGCAGCACCGCAAACCAAAAGTGCAGCAAAAGACCCAGCTACTGAAAAAACCTCACCTCGTCCGGAGCAGACAAAACAAGCCACCATAGAGGACGCGGCCTCCGAGCCATCAGCCATCGATAGCAAGTCTACCTCTGCTAGCCAAGCCACCTCCGACAGCAACCCTGCCTCAGCCAAGCTGCCGCGCCAAAACGACGCGGATGCAGACGCTGCGACAGACACACCGGACGACGCCTCAAAGCATTCGTCATACCAACTTATCACAGTGCGTGCCAGCTTCGCTGGGCGGATCGCGCAGTTAAATGCCGCCGCAGGACAGCAGCTCGCTGCACGTACGTCCTTATTGCAGATCGCTGATGAGACCAAGCTATACTTTGTCGCAACCGTGCCTATTCAGGCAAAGCCGCAGCTATCGGTAGGACAAACGGTTAATTTTACAACCGCTGAGCTGACAGATCAGTTCACCGGTCAAGTCAGCAAACTGGTCGAAGCCCCGCACCCCAAAAAGCTGCTGGTCCATGTCAATGTGATCGATAACGAGAGCAGTCGCAAAAAACTGCTGCCTAAGATGCAGGTCACGGGGCGGGTCAACTATGGACAAATCGATGTCGGCACTATCGTGCCTAGACGCGCTTTACATGATGTGAACTTGACAGAATTGCATTCACCGCCATATAAACCTCTAAGGCCATTGGCGGCAAATGTGTGGATCATCGGACAAGATCAGCGTCTGGCGCGCCAGCCTGTAGAAGTAATCGAGTTTAACCCCACCACTCAGCAGTATCTGATCGCAGGCATCAGTAATGATAGCTTGATTTGCTTGGCCGATTTACCCCTTGATTCTAAAGGCAAAAAAGTCATTGTGTCCTAATGGCTTACGCTGGCAGTTACATTATGTAGAAACATTAACAAAGCTTGTCTTGTTTTGTCACAGCAAAATTAGGCACTATGTCTTTATTAGCGGTCTTTATTATTAGCGCGTTTACAGCAAGCATACGTATTTAAGCGTATGTATATTTACGAGATAGTACTTTTAAATAGTGCCTTTAAATAATGTCTTTAAATAGCGCATTCAGACGTTTGGCATAACAGCGGTCGCATCTGATGTATTTATCAGAATGACTGTACAGAGCTGTATAAACGCCTGACCCATGATAACAACAACTAGAGGATAACCCATGAGTAAACAGATCTTATTAATAGAAGATGATCCAGATTTAGCAGAATTGATCAGTGACTATCTGACCATGAATTATTACGACGTGCATCACGCAGGGCTTGGTCAAGAAGGTCTTGACTTATTAGATACCAAAGAGCGCGATATCGATTTGGTTGTGCTTGATTTGATGCTGCCCGATATGGATGGTATGCAGGTCTGTCAAAAGATCCGTGGCAATAAAAACAACATGACCAATAAAGTACCTATTATCATGTTGACGGCCAAAGGTGATACCACAGATCGCGTGTTGGGCCTTGAGATGGGTGCCGATGACTATATCGCCAAGCCTTTTGAGCCGCGTGAGTTATTGGCTCGTATCCGCGCTGTGATTCGCCGTCATGAGCAGCCAAACCAAGCAGACAGCCAGTCAGATAGCTTGACGTTTGGCCGCTTAAGCGTATTTCCTGACAGTCATGAGGTGACGATTGATGATGAGCCTGTACGTTTGACCACGCATCAGTTTCAATTACTACACTACTTTGCCACGCATTCTGGTAAAGTACTCAATCGTGAGCAGCTCTGGCAGGCGATGCCAAATGATGACAGCTCAGACAATATCGACCGCGCCATTGATGTGCATATTTCACGTTTACGCGCCTTGATTGAAGACAACCCTCGCCAGCCCAAACGTATCATCACCGTACGCGGCGTCGGTTATCAATTTGCCACCGATCAGGTCTGATTGTTTGTTCATATTATGAGCGGTAGCACGCTATAAACGGCAGACTGTATGGTAGCCGTTTTGAATCGTTATAAACGTCTGATAATAGAGATGGTTTAATGCAGCACTTGGGTTTTCGCTCTTTATTTGCCAAGCTATTTGCCAGTGTGATGCTGGCGCTTATCTTATTTGCAGTGGCGATGGTGCTGTTGACCCAGCTGGTCCATGATAAAGATGCGGGAATTCGCTCCGAGGTATTGGCCACTCAGATATTAGGGCAAATCGATCCTTTTTTGCATGAGCTAAATATCGCCATTAGCAAAGACAACCGTTTGCAGTCGCGGTTTATGCTGGCGGTCGTCAAAAAAAGCTTTGATATTTTTGACGAGTCTTTACAGGCCAAGATGGGTCTGTATGACAGCGATGGTCATTTGCTGATGCAAACCGACCACAGCGATTTGCCATTAGAGCTGCCGCCTACCCCGTCTTTGTTATCACGCGTTTTCCCTTCTTTTTCTGATACCGCCACGACCCAGCAAGCACAAGTATATAGCAGCACAGGCTATACGCTGCTGTACGAACCGCGTTTACCGCCCAAAAAACCAGCCCTTTCTGCGGCATTGAACCTATTTACCGGCACCTTATTGCTGCTGCTTATCATGGCAGGGGTTTTGTGGATTATTGCTCGCACCATGACGTGGCGTATCAATCAGATGAGCCAGCAGATGACGCAGCTGGGTGATGGTGATTTTACCGTGCGAGTCAATGCGCGCGGTAATGATGAGATTGCTTCCTTGGCGCGCGGTTTTAACCAAGCGGCACAAAAAATCGAGCATTTGGTCGATGCCAATAACTTACTGCTGGCGCACGCCTCTCATGAGCTACGCACACCCATCACGCGTATTCGCTTGCAGATTGAGATGATGGACATGCTGGCAGGCGCGCTGCCCTCTGATATCAAAGAAAAGTTTGATAAACGCGCCCAAGCCATCAATCGCGATTTGTCTGGGCTCAATGACTTGGTAGAAAGCATCTTGCTGGTCAGCCGCTTGGATGCAGGTCATGCGTTGCAGCAAGTAGAGCGCCTAGATCTATACGATCTCATCAATCAAGAGCGCCAACATTACCCTGAAGCGACGTTGATCGGCGAGCACATCGTCATCGATGGGCAGGCCTCTATGCTAACCCATTTGATTCGCAATCTATTGACCAATGCGATGCTACATGGGGTGCCGCCAGTGACCGTACTGCTATATGGCGTACAGACCATTGACGAGGCCGATAGCATCCCAGACTACCTGCTGCAAACCCTCATTTGCAGTAGTTTCGCCGACTATAATAGCTCAGACTTTGACTCCTATGATGAGACCGCGGCTCCAACCCGAGAGGATGGGCGGGCGGCATCAGCGCAAGGCGACGATACCGCGCTCACAGATACCGCCGCGGCTGAAGCAGACATGACAGAGACGGTCATGGCCCTGCCTGCACCGCCTATCTACAAAAACGGCGAAACGCTCGTTGACGAGGCCGCTGTCGTTAATGAGGCAGATAATACTGATGCTACTCACACTGCGGTCGACACGACAAACGACAACGCTGCTGACCGTCCTAACCACGATGCAACACCAAACTGCGAGACGCATCAGATTAAGACATCTGTAGTAAGGGCGGATGACACGCTTGCAACGGAGACGGATGATAACGCTCTCGCTTCGGCCAATAACCATACCGCTCTTAAACCAAAGGACGCGCGCGCATCGCTATCTGTGATGACAGACTATCAGCGCTTTACCTCTGAGTTTGCGGACAAAATCAAAAAAGTCATTTGGCGTGCGGTACCTGAGAGCGCGGCGCAGGCTGATAGTGACCTTACAGTACAAAAAACCAAAGACAGTCTGATGAGCAAAGGTATCAATGCGCTAAAAAATGGCCACAGCCAAAAAAGCGCCATCGCCGATAGCACAGCCACTAGCGATGATAGTAAAAAGCCAAAAGACCAGAAATTTAGTAGCAAAAACGCGACGCAGCTTGACGGGGAGACTATGGACGCGCCGCGCAAAGAAGGCTTGTTTACCAAGCATCTCAAAAAAACCAAAACAGAGCCTGAACGTCCTCTGCCCAAATACGCGGTACTGGCCGTCATCGACGAAGGAGCTGGCATCCCTGAAGAAAAGCGCGAAGAAGTGTTTAGCCCATTTGTGCGTTTGCAACAAAAAAATAAAGGCTCAGGGCTGGGGTTATCACTGGTATCACAAATCGTCACCGCGCATCAGGGCCGTATCATCACTGATACCATCAATGGCCATACAAGGTTTTTGGTCATACTGCCAGTCAAGCATAATCCGCACTATCATCCAAATGGCTAGGACGTATTCTTATCTTGCTAGCGCAAACCCCTCTCTAGCACAAACCCCTTTATTAAGTGTGCCGTCTTCTTGTCAAAAACCGCTCTTATTATCTGCCTCTTTTCCTCGCCTCCCCTGCCTAATCGCTATTCATCATAAGCGGGTCGCGGATGCGCATATCCAAAGTACCCGACAATATGCTATATTAGCGCCCCTTATTATAGGGTTATGAACGGTTGTTTTTTTACCTCTTAGATGACGATAGAGGCAAAACAAGGCGTTTGTGACATTAAAAAAACCATTGAATTTTGAGCCCTCCATGAATGACATGATTGTCTTAAACGATGTGACCAAAAGTTTTTTAAGTGACCGCTCAATCAAAGACAAAGATGGCAAACCCCACTGGTTTACTGCTGTCGAGCCGACGTCACTGTCCATCCAGCAAGGTGAAATCTTTGGCCTAATGGGCTATTCAGGTGCCGGTAAATCCACCTTGTTGCGCCTGATCAATATGCTCGAGCGTCCAGATTCAGGTCAGGTCATCATCGATGGCACTGATTTGACCAACTTATCAGCCAGCGACCTACGAGTGGCGCGCCACAATATCGGTATGATATTTCAACAGTTTAATCTCATGTCCAATCGCACCGTCTTTGACAACGTGGCCTTTAACTTGATGGTCGCAGGCTATCCGCGTCGTGATATTCATCAGCGTGTCATGGACTGCCTGGAGATTGTCGATCTGACTGATCGCGCCGGTCACTATCCAGCGCAGCTCTCAGGCGGCCAAAAGCAGCGCGTTGGTATCGCCCGCGCGATAGCGCCTAGTCCAAAGGTGCTACTGGCCGATGAGCCGACCAGTGCCCTCGATCCTGCGACAACTCGTAGCTTGCTCACCTGTCTGCGTGATATCAACGAGCAGCTAGGCGTGACCATCGTCATCGTCACCCACGAGATGAATGTGATTCGCAGGCTTTGCGACCGCGCCGCCTTACTACACCAAGGCAAGCTGCTTGAGGTTGCAGACGTAAGAGATGGTCTGATTCAGGCCACCACCCCGATTGGCAAAGGCTTAGTCGTTGAGGACTAATGAGGTAGGAGAAATAATATGTTAACTGGTACGGAACTATCCGCCTCGATCGAGAAGCTGTTTGCGCTGCGTAAAGATATTGTGACTGCGTTTATTGATACCTTTATCATGCTGGGTATCTCAACGACGGTTGCCATTTTGATCGGTGGGCTATTTGGAATATTCTTATTCTTATCCAGCGATAGACAGTTTTTGCAAAATAAAACACTATATGGTGTGTTAGGCGGCATCACCAACTTTATGCGCGCCTTCCCGTTTGTGATTTTAATGATTGCGATGAGTCCATTTACCAAAGCCATCGTCGGTACAGGTATCGGACCGATTGCCGCCTCTTTGGTGCTTGCGATTGCCGGCTCGTTTTATTTTGCCCGTTTGGTCGAGCAAAACCTGCGTGAAGTCCCGCGCGGTATCATCGAGGCCACCGAGTCGATGGGCGCTCGCCCCTTTACCATTATCAAAGTCTTGCTTAACGAGGCGCGCTCAGGGCTGGTGCTGTCAGTGACTATCTTGTGTATCAGCTTGCTGTCATACTCTGCGGCGGCGGGTATGATCGGCGGCGGCGGTTTGGGCGATTTGGCCATTCGTTATGGTTATTATCGTTACCAAACTGAGGTGATGATTTTTATCGTGATTATGCTATCGATCATGGTCATTGCTATCCAAGCGTCTGGTAACTGGCTGGCCAACCGCTTAGACAAACGTTAAACCGCTTCGGCAAATACTTGACATTGCCAGCGACTCAGTTTATTTTTGGCAGTAATGAATCCTCTTAGCTCTTATCATAAAAAGCAGCATTACTATGTAGAATGTTGCTTTTTTAATGCTCAGGCGCGACTCACATAACCCAATCCCATGTACGAATAAGGAAATTTTATGAAATTAACAGATATCAGCCGTCAGTTGGCCACTGCCTTTGCAACCGTTGGTATGACAGGGCTTGTATTGGTGGGCTGTAACAACTCATCAGCGCCAGAAGCCAACAAAGAAACGGCGACTGAAAACACCACAGCCCAAGCAGCGGACAGCGATATCGATCCTGAGCATAGCAAAATCGTCATCGGTACCACTGAAGGTGACTTTGCCGACATGGTACGTAACCAAGTCAAAGGCGCGCTAGAAGAACAAGGTTATGAAGTTGAGCTCATCGCATTTACCGACTATGTGCGTCCTAACTTGGCGCTGGCTGAAGGCGACTTGGATATCAATATCTTCCAGCATAAACCTTATCTTGATACCTTTAAAAAAGAAAACAATCTAGATTTGGTTGAGGTATTCCAAGTACCGACCGCCCCGCTTGGTCTTTATTCAGGTAAAAAGACCAGCCTTGATGAAGCCTACAAAGGCATGAGTGTCTCAGCACCAAACGATCCAAGCAACTTTGCGCGCGCCCTTGTGATGATGGACGACCTTGGCTGGATTACGCTAAAAGACAATATCGATCCGTTGACAGCCTCAAAGACTGATATCGCGGATAACAGCAAATACGACATCAATATCGTCGAATTAGAAGCCGCACAGCTGCCACGTGCCCGTGATGAAGTTGATTTTGCGGTGATTAATGGTAACTATGCCACCGACTCTGGTATCAAATTGACCGAAGCACTGTTTCAAGAGCCAAGCTTTGCTTATGTCAACTGGTCAGCGATCAAGTCTGCCGATACTGGTAAAAAATGGGTAGAAGACGTCACCAACGCCTATAACTCAGAAGCCTTTAAAAAGTACGCGCATGAGACATTCCCGGGCTACAAATACCCAAAAATCTGGGGTGAAAACACCGCCGACGCAACCAAAGCCCCTGAAAATGCGGCTGTAGAGACCGAAGCGGCGCAGTAATTTATAACCGTGCTTCCGCGTCTATAAA